>JAUWVG010000250.1 GCA_030617525.1 Candidatus Aminicenantota bacterium
TATTTATGAATTCACTCTTGGGTTTATTGTCTGGATGGTTTTCACTACGGTTGTGGCTGGAGTTGCTGCTGCCGGAAAAATTCGGCTTTCCTGAAGGCACCAAAGAACTCTGGCTTACCGTACGGGCATCTCTGTGTTCTACAATATCCTGGACGGCGTCAATTGACGGGCCTGTGGGATTGAAGGCCTTTTGGCATCCCACGCTCACGAGAGCCAGAGCAAAAATGACAATGATAAACATTTTTACTTTCATGATATCACCCTCCAAATTGATTTATTTTGATAGAATTTTGTCTGCACATCAAATCTTTCTTTGGTTTAGTCGATCCAGAAGATTGAAAGTTTGAAATGGGCAATAATTTAGAGGGAATTTCTTGCGATTTTCAATTTCATCATTTGTAAATGGACAAATATAATAGAGGCAAATTTTCAATTTTATAAAATGGAAGGGTATAAATGATAGTAAACAAGGAATTAATCAGCGTCATCCTGAATCAACTTGATGGGATTTATCCTGTGCGAATCGGCCACCAAGATTATATTGTTGAAGATCGTCAAAACAGAAAAGAAATTATAGGTCATTTATTTTATCTACATAATAAAGGCTTGATAGAATTTAGGAATTGGAGTTCACGCACAGAAAGGGCTTGTGGTGAAATTAGAATAGCTGTGCCCGAAGGAAGAAATTACTTAAATAGCCTATGATGCCCAAAAATACGATGTTAGAAACTAGAGTTGATGTTTACTTAATTTTCACCAGCTCGACACGTCTATTTTTCGCTCGGCCCTCTTCTGTATCATTAGATTCTACCGGATTGGTCATGCCATAGCCCTTCGAACTCAGACGTGAAGAATTTATACCGAAAAGCACAATGAATTTTTTTACGGTCTCTGCCCTTTTACTAGACAAATCAAGGTTGTGTTGTGCAGCACCGGTATTATCGGTGTGGCCTTGAATCTCTATTTCAAGATCCGGATAGAGTGTCATCAGCCTGACAAACTCAGAGAGAACTTTCTCTGCGCCTAACTGAAGCCTGTCGCTGTCCACAGCAAAATTAATTCCATAAACTGCGATCCGGCCTTCCGCATCGAGAGCTTTTTTTAATTCTTCTGCCCCGAAACTCAAGACCGGGACCAATGGTTTTTCATCGATGATTTCCAATGTGTAATCAGCGGATGCTATAATCAGTTTTGTCCAGGTTGTGCCACCATCTTTTCTAGGAACCGAGAAAACCAGAGAGTTGCTCCCTTTTGTGTGCTCTCTTCCGCCTTTTTCCAGAGCTGCTGAAATATAGTTTCCAATTATTTCACCTCTAGATACAGTCTTTATTTTTACTCCACTGCTATCTAACATTTCATATCGTAACCGCCAATATTCTCCACTTACATCTTTTGAAACTCTCATGCCGCCCTCAAGAACTCTGACTGTAAGTGTAAAGTAAGATTCGTGCCTCGAAGATCTTTCGATAAGGTTTGCTCCCGGCATTGGTTTAATGACTGGGTGTTCCAGCTTTTCTTTATCCTGAGCTGCGAAAACAGTTAAAAAACTCAAAATCAAGAAAATTGAAAGCAGTACGGTCAATGTGGTTTTTATCATCAAATTACTCCTCGCGGATCCCATTATTCAGTCCGCAGTAAATTTTAGATTTTTATATTACCATATGCACTTTGGTGTGGGCAAACCACAAAAAATCCCGAATGAAAAGTTTTATTTCTATTGTATATCTGGTATCCTTCATAATTCATGTTTTTAATATAATAATATCCTGAACTAAAATTTGGAGAAATAAATTATGACTCAAAAACAATATGACAACCCGCCTGAAATGCAGATCGAAACAGATAAGACCTTGAAGATTAAAATCGAAACCACTCAAGGAAATATCGAATTAGAGCTCTATCCCCAACATGCCCCTAAGACGGTCAACAACTTCGTGTTTTTAGCCGCAGAAGGCTTTTACGATGGGGTTGTGTTTCACCGTGTGATCAGTGACTTCATGATCCAGGGTGGAGATCCCACTGGAACTGGCCGAGGCGGACCGGGTTACAAGTTTGAAGATGAACTAAAGGATAATCCCCTCAAGCACGAACAAGGTGTCATCTCGATGGCAAATGCCGGGCCGAACACAAACGGAAGCCAGTTTTTTATCACCCATTCACCTCAACCGCATCTCAACGGAAATCATATCGTATTTGGGAAAGTCGTTAAGGGTCAGGATGTCGTGGATGCAGTCCAACAGGGTGACAAAATCGTGCACATGACGGTCAGTGAGGATTAAACTCTGAGTTAAGTATGATGTCCTTTAATTGAATTCGAGTCTCTGGAAAAGAAACTCATTTAACTCAAATCAGCTATCCCTCCCTTCTATCCGGATTACGCCACATCCACTTCCACTCCTATAATTTTTCATTTAAATCCACATTTTCCGTATATGTCGATTGTTGGAAAAATTCTTCCTTATCTGTCATGCCATTAGGGACTCAATATTGTGATTAGGCTGTGTTTGGAATTAGACTGGATTCTTAATAATACAGCCTAATTCCATATTTCTATGAGTGGATTGCCGTTTATGATATCATCCACAACATTCAGTGTTGAACCGACCAGCCCGGCAACCCCGAGAGCTCCGACAATGCCGAAAAAGGCAGTGGTAAGGGCAGCGATAGTGATCGCAGTTGCTGCCAACCACATGACAGCGACAATAGGAGCTACAATTACAACGAGCACACATATAACATAAGAAAGCCAGGAGAAAAAACCACCCCCTTCGTTCTCTTCCTCTTCATTTGTAGAATCTTCTTCGGTCACCAAACCCCATCCACCCCTTCCCGGCTGTGGAACGGGATAGAAAAAGGCCTCTCTATCGAGCGTCTGGTTGTAAGCGCTGGTCAAATCGTTTTGTGTGATATTTCTGCTTCCCATGGCCGTGCTAAAACTGCTCATATCATTGTCTTCGACAGACAGCCCTCTGACCAGAGGAAGTTCTTCCATAATGGGCATTTTCTTGAGGGCTTTATATTCGTTGACCAGTTTTTGGGCTTCTTCTTTATCTCCACAGGAGTAATCTTGTCGCCCTCTTTTTTCCACCTAAACTTGGCCTGTATTTTTATCTTAAGGTTGATTCTGTTTGGTGGACGCTTGGCAAATATGGTTCCGCGGAAGATGAAGACACAAAAAATAAGCAGCACAGACATGCAGAAAATTTAGCTGGTTTTTTAAAAGTCATATTCCCTCCATACACATTAGATTTTTCAATTCATCAGAATTTCCTTTTCTCGCTCTATGCAATTTTCTCTCAATTTTATTCATCATTGACTAACTGGCCTTTTTCGGCACAATAACTCTCGGTAAATCTCTATCATAATTGAAAGGAAGAAGTTTATTAATTTTGAGCTTTCTTCATAATGTTCTTTATGAATAGATCTCTTCTTCCGATTTCTTCGTGTTTGACCACAAGGTTTCTCTATGGTAGGTTCTAAGGAATGTTGGAGTTACCCAATGTCCGCTTCCTTTTTGAAGCATAAACTTATCAATCCTAATCAACTATTTGGGAGACGAGCCAAAAATATACAATAAGGAGAATTTATGCGAATTGGAATCATAATCGGGAGAATCGGAGACATCGATGGAGTCTCTCTGGAAACCGCTAAATGGATAAAAGTCCTCAAAAAGATGGGAAACGATATCTATATTATGTCAGGAAGATACACAGGCCATCTGGTGGAAAAGGATAAAAAAGCATCGATGCCGATATTATCGTTCTTTTCACCAGAATGCGAATGGGAACAGAAAAGGGCTTTTTTCTTCCCCGATGAAGATCCTGATGAATTGATTTCTCATCTGGAACATGCTTCAGAAGTGATAGCTATACAATTGTTCAAATGGATTATCTCTAATAAAATAGAGGTCATTTTATCAGAGAATGCCTCAGCCCTCCCCTGCCATCTATCCATGGGAATGGGAATAAAGAAACTCATTCAGTATACCGGAATAACGATTCTCTGTCATGATCATGACTTTTATTGGGAAAGAGGGGATAGATATAAAACACCGCATAAAGAGATTGAGGAAATCGTAAAATCGACCTTTCCCCTTCAAATTCCCCATGTCAAGCATGCTGTTATTAACAGTCAAGCACGGAATACATTACGGCATAAATTCAACATCGATTCCGTTGTCGTCCCCAATGTGATGGATTTTAACCAACCCTACGGCGAAAAGGATCCCTACAATGCTGACTTGCTGCAGACACTGGGTATCGAAGAAGATGACATTCCTCTTTTTCAGATTACCCGAATTGTCGACAGAAAGGGCATCCGAACAGCCATTCAACTCATCGAAAAATTGGATGATAAAAAAATAAAACTAGTGATTACCGGTAGTAAAGCCGATGACGAAAGATTCGGATACTTCAAACAAATTCTCGATTACATCGAAGATACGAAAATGAGCGATAGGGTCATATTTGGTCATCGAAGAGTTCTTGCGGAAAGGAATAAATCAAAAACGGCGAAAAAAATATACTCCATTTCCGATGCCTACGCAAACACCACCGCCTGCACTTATTTCAGTAAATATGAGGGTTTTGGGAATGCCTTTGTTGAATGCGCCCTGGCTAAGAAACCCATTTTTGTCAACAATTACCGACCCGTTTACTGGGAAGAAATCGGCAGCAAAGGTTTCAAGGCCGTAATGATCGATGATAATGTCTTGACTGATGAAGCAGTTGCCGAGATAGATAAAATAATTCACGATC
>JAUWVG010000171.1 GCA_030617525.1 Candidatus Aminicenantota bacterium
GCGGATCAAACTTTGGATTGCAGCGGACTTTCATGTCCAATGCCAATCATCAAACTTGCTAAAGGAATTAAGAATATTGACATAGGCCAGGTATTGGAGATGTTTGCCACAGATCCTGGTTCTAAAACCGATGTACCAGCATGGTGTGAGAAAACAGGAAATGAATTTATAGAATCAGCTGAGGAAAAAGGAACGTATAAATACTATATTCGTCGAGTTAAGTAAGAACATTATTTGATAGTTTTCAAAATCAACGAGGAGGTTGTTTATGTCTAAATCCGTTTCTGAAAAGGGAGGAATGAAGCAGTTGTTTCATTCGTTATTTGGAAAGACATGGGCGATGTGGGTAGGTGGCATCCTTCTAGGAGTGGGCAACATTTGCTTGTTTATTGTCTTAAAGCCTTGGGGTGCCAGCGGAGGTATTTTAAACTGGGGTCAGAATATCTTCAACTCACTTGGCCTTGTTAAATTTGGCAGCGCAGAGGCAGCACTGCCGGGTGTAAATGCACACCCCTATGCGATCCTCTGTTTCCTGATGCTGTTGGGTGCTTTTGTAGCGGCATTGATGTCCAAAGAGTTCGCTTTTAGGATTCCTCCGATAGGAGAAATTTTCAAGGGTTTGTTCGGCGGAATCTTAATGGGGATAGGCTGCATTATTGGCAAATCCTGTACCATCGGAGGTTTTTTCAGTGGATGGCCGGCTCTCTCGCTCGGTGCTATAGTGTTCACGGCCGGGTTGGTGGTTGGAACGTATGTTGCCCTCAAATACTTGCTGTTTGAGATGGAAAAATTCCCAAAGATAAGCAGTGGAAAATCAAGCTCATTCCTGTCAGCCGCAACTGAGAAGGCATCGGTACAACCATTGATTGGCACAATTGCATTGATTGTGGGAATAGTTATTGCCTTCAGCTTTAATAAAGGTGGCAACAAAGTTTTGGTCTTATACGTATTGATCGGCCTTTTCTTTGGATTCGTCTGCCAGCGATCACGCTTCTGCATAGTGAGAGCCCTGCGCGAGCCGTTTATGACCGGGGAATCCTCTGCCCCTATCGGCGTGATGGCAGGCATTTTGGTCAGTATGTTCGGCTTTGCTGTTATTAAATTTATGGGTGCGGGTACTCCTAAAGAAATGATATGGGTCTGGCCGCACTTCTGGCTGCCGGCAATAATCGGCGGTATAATTTTCGGCATCGGTATGACGTTGGCCGGGGGTTGTGTCGTTGGTTCATTGTGGCGTGCAGGTGAAGGGCATATAAAGCTTTGGGCTTCTGTAATCGGTATGATAATCGCCATGCCGCTTACTGCCAAGTACATATCAGCGCCTTTTTATGAGGCTTTGTCTCCAGCTATGAAGCAACAAGTTTTTCTTCCTCATAAAATTGGCTACGGGGGATCAATTCTACTCTTCCTGTTGCTTATACTTCTATGGTATTTGTTCGTGAAGTGGAACGAAAAAACAGGAAAGTTCTCTGCGTTATAAATAAAACACGATAGGAATCCCCTTACAATGCGGCTTTGTCCCAAAGTGAGGGGATTCCATGTCATCGCGAGGAGTGAAACGACGTGGCGATCTTTTACAAAAGAAATCAATCTTACTTCTATGAGATTGCCACGCTCTCCCGCCCTTTTGTAAAAAGAGCAGGATCACTCGCAATGACAATTGAAGAATCCTTATACTCCATGCACTTTAATCCCGCCACTTAGGGACAAGCTTTATAATTCATGTTTTATTAAAAATTTGTTTTTTTTCTTGACATTGTATTATTTATATATTTAAATAAAGCGGTAAATAAACAAAGCACATGAAAAACAAATATAAAGACGAAAGTGCGCTCTTAAAAGCCATCGCTCACCCTATGCGTTTAAAAATAATTGAGTTACTGTTATTAGAGCTCCCGACAGAAGGATGCAGCGTTAATGCAATACAGAAAAAATTAACAATCCCCCAATCTACAATTTCTCAACACCTCCAGATATTAAAAAACAAAGGAATAATTGATGGCAGCAAAACGGGAACAAGAGTATGTTATCGAGTGATAGATAAGCGTGCTGCTAAAATTTTAAAAATTCTTAAGCCATAATATTCGCATTAATATATCTAATTATCATGGAATATACATACATAAATATTTAAAACATCCTTAATGAAATCCTTAAAATTCAAATAATTATTCCCACATATGATTAAAAATTCAATTCGTTTTAAGATCAACCCAAAACATGAATAAGAACGGAATTATCATTATTGGAATCGGTAACAATCTACTCTCAGACGACGGCGTAGGTCCTTACCTGGCTGAACAGATCGGCCAAAAGCTCGATTTCCCTCACAGTTCCGTAACCCATCTTTCTCTTGATCTTCTGGACCTTGTTCTCGGCCAGCGGCTTATCTATATCATCGATTCGTTCCGAAATTCGGAAATCCCCATCGGGGAAGTCGTTCAGTTCACATTGGACGACCTGGAATACCGGCAGAATCCTACCTATTCACACGGGATTACAATTCCCATTATCTTTAACATCGGAAAAAAACTTTATAAAAGCATGCCGGAAAACACGTGCTTTTTTGGTATCAACGTCGCCGACAACCAGACCATATCCGAGTCTTTTTCTGATAATCTAACTCATAAACTCGCGGAAATCCGCAATTATTTATTAAAAAAAATCCAAGACGATGCAGGAGGAAAAACATGAATGAGAAAGAACGCGTAGGAATATTTCTATGCGAGTGCAGTAAGAATATTTCTGGCACGGTCGATGTCCAAAAGATCAAAGACGAACTAGAGAAACTGCCGGATGCTGCAACTGTAGAAATAACCAACCTGTACTGTTCCCCAGATGGAAAAATCGAGATCGCCGACAGCATCAAAAAAAACGATCTCACTAAGGTCATCATCGGAGCGTGTTCCGTAAAACAGCATGAAAAAACTTTTATGGAGGTTCTGGAAAAAGCTGGAATAAATCCATATTTTTTGCAGTTGGTCAACATCCGGGAACATGTCGCCTGGGTGACGGACGACAAGGAGAAGGCTACAGCCAAAGCCCTGTCGCTCATGAAGGCAGCCTACAATCGCGTCCATTACCATGATGCATTCGAAAAGAAAGAGATCGATGCTGTGGCGGATGTTCTTGTCGTTGGCGGCGGATTGGCTGGCTGCGATGCCGCCCTCAATCTGGCCTCGGAGGAACGTAAAGTATATCTGGTTGAGACCAATCCCAGCCTGGGAGGTCAGGCCACTAAATACGAAAACTCTTTCCCATCACTGGAATGCTGCTCATGCATGATTTTACCCAAACTGCAGGAAGTGATGGAAAATCCCAACATCGAGCTCCTTAACTACAGCGACGTCGAGGACGTGGTAGGATTTTTCGGGAATTTCAAGGCCACGGTCAACAAAAAAGCCAAATATGTCATCCCTGACAAATGTATCGGCTGCAATGAATGTTTAGAGCCCTGTCCGGTCGAGGTCCCCAATGAACACGATGATTTCCTTGGCAACCGGAAGGCCATCCATTTTCAGGTCATCGGCGCTACACCTTATCTTCCGGTTATCGACAAAGAGAACTGCCTGCGGTTTAAGGACCAGGACTGCACAAAATGCCGCGATGCCTGTATGTTTGATGCTATAAACTATGATGACGATGATGAGAAAACCGAACTGTCAGTGGGGGCAATCGTTCTGGCCACGGGTTTTGAATCCTTCGATCCCACTCTCATCCCCAACTTGAACTTCTCCGACGGCACCGAGGTCTATACAGCGCTCCAATTTGAGCGCCTGATTTCCAATACCGGCCCCACCGGCGGCAAACTGGTCAAACGTGACGGCACACCGCCGAAATCTTTAGTTTTGGTCCACTGTGTAGGCAGCCGCGACAAGCGTTACAACAATTACTGCTCGAACGTCTGCTGCTCGGTGCTGATGAAAATGAGCACTCAGATCCTGGAAGAAAAAATGGCAGAAGGCATCCAGATCACACACGTTTACCGCGACATGACCATCGGCTCCACGGGCATGGAAGAGATGTATGAGAAGTTGGATGATGAAGGCGTTCGTTTTATCAAGGTCCCTAACACCAACGATATCGCCATCACCGCTGCCGACGGCAAAGCCCAAGTCACGCTCCCCGAGGAGACACTGCCGGCTGATATGGTCGTTCTGGCCACCGCAATGGTTCCGAACAAGAAGGCAGAAAAATTCATCGAGATGCTGATGCTGGACAAGGATAAGGATGGATTCATAATTCCCAATCATAATAAAATCGACTCCATCACCACTCCCATAGAAGGAGTGTTTATCATCGGAAGCGCCAACTATCCCAAAGACATCACCAATTCCATCATCGACGGCTCTGCCGCCGCTGGAAATATCTCATCCAAACTTAAGCCTGGGGAAAAACTCCTAGTGGAGACACTGATCTCGACCATCGACGAAGAAGAATGTTCAGGCTGCAAGACTTGTATTTCTCTTTGTCCGTATAAAGCGATCGGTTTTGACAGTGAAAAAGGCATCTCGGTTATCAACGAGATCCTTTGCAGAGGCTGCGGGACCTGCGTGGTCGCGTGTCCATCAAACGCCATAACCGCTCGACATTTTGAAGATAATACTATTTTAGCTGAATTAGGAGGATTGCTATGACAGAGACAGGGTTTGAACCCAAGATTGTTGCATTTGTCTGCAACTGGTGCTCTTATGGCGGCGCTGACATGGCGGGAAACATGAAGCTGAACTACACGCCCAATGTAAATTTGATACGAGTCATGTGTTCGGGACGCGTCGATCCGGAATTCATCATGGAAGCTTTTCGAGGAGGCGCCGACGGAGTCATGGTTCTGGGCTGCCATCCGGGAGACTGCCATTATATTGAGGGCAACTATAATACTCTAAAAAGGTACAACATGCTCAAACCCCTGCTGGATCAATTCAACATCGAACAGGATCGGCTTTGTCTCGACTGGGTCTCAGCATCCGAAGGCGAAAAATTCGCACGCGTCATGGGAGAGATGAACGACCGGATCACCCAGCTGGGGCCTTTGAACTGGAACAAAGTTTTTGACACCCGTCAAGGTGGGGAGGTATAAACAATGAGCGACAAACCTAAAATCGGAATATATTGGTGTTCAAGCTGTGGGGGCTGTGAAGAAGCCATCGTGGATTTAAACGAAACCATCCTCGATGTGGTGGCCGCTGTGGATATCGTATTCTGGCCGGTCGCCATGGATTTCAAGTACGAAGACGTGGAAAACTTGGAAGACGGAGAACTTCTGGCCTCCTTTATCAACGGGAGCATACGCCTCTCCGAGCAGGAAGAGATAGCCAAACTACTGCGGAGAAAATCCCAGCTTGTCTTCGCATTCGGAAGCTGCGCCATCATGGGCGGTATTCCCGGTCTCGCAAACATGACAAACCGCGAAGAAGTTTTCACCCGGGTCTATAAAGAGATGGAATCCAATGACAACCCGGAAAACACCGTGCCCCAGACTGAGACTTTGGTGGACGGCAAATACAACCTTAAGCTGCCTGAGTTCTACAATTCCGTCTATCCCCTTGATCAGATCATCCCCGTAGATTACTACATCCCCGGCTGCGCCCCCTCTCCCGACACCATAAAGGACGCGTTCAATGCGATCCTGGAGGGCAAACTGCCGGAAAAGGGCACCATACTTAGCCCGAATAAATCCATGTGCGACACCTGTCCCCGAAAAGAGACCAAACCGGATAAAGTGGAGATTGAAAAATTCACCCGGCCCCATCAATACGATAAACTTGATGATGGGAAGTGTTTTCTTGAGGCAGGCATCATCTGCATGGGTCCGGCTACAAGAGGCGGCTGCGGCGAGCGCTGCATCAACGCCAACATGCCCTGCCGCGGCTGTTACGGCCCATCGAACGACGTCAAGGATCAGGGACTGCGGATGCTGAGCGCACTGGCTTCTATCATCAAGTCCGATAAAGAGGAAGAAATAGCGGAAGTACTCGCAACATTGCCTGACCTGATAGGTCCTCTCTATATGTACGGATTACCC
>JAUWVG010000503.1 GCA_030617525.1 Candidatus Aminicenantota bacterium
GGTCTTCTCGAAAACGCCACTCTCCCCTATGCCCTGACCAATCCCATTTTCATCGATGTGGACGGCAACGGACAATTTGACGCCCCGGCCCAAGGAGGTATCCAACTAAAGAACCCGAGTAAACCAAAAATCATGATTCAGCGCTAATAAGATCTGGATGAAATCTACCCTCTCGCCAAGATTTCGCACGAGCATTTTTGTCGGCGAACTTGTTTTTGTCGCAGCCCTTTTTGTAATCTATTTCAGCTCGCAGTCCCTGCAAAGCAGCCGCCATCTCTGGGTTCTGTTCCTCTATTCCATCCCCGGAAATTTTCTCATCGATATCATTCCTTATGATCCGGCTGTCATTTTTTTTGCTAGATTCCATGAACCCCTCATCATCGCGTTTGTTGGAGTAGCCGGGATACTGACCAGTGAAATCATCAACTACACTTGTTTTGAATACATCGTCGATCGAAAATTCTTCGACAAAATCCTCAAACATAAATTCATCGTCAAGCTCACACGTCTTTTTAACAAGGCCCCCTTCTGGACGATACTGATCGTGGCCTTTACACCCGTTCCTATCTACCCTTTTCGGTTTCTTGTGGTCATGGCCCGTTTTCCTCTCCTCAAATACCTTCTTGCTCTCTTTGCCGGACGGCTGCCGCGTCTCTATCTGATTGCCCTCTTCGGCCACCGTGTTGTCCTCCCAGGGTATGCCTATCTTCTCATCTTTATCGTCCTCTCTCTTTTTATGTACATCCCCTTAGTCAAACTTATCCCCAAGAAACAGAAAAAGGAACAGACGCCATGACCCCTAAAGCCCTGATAACAGGTTCAACAGGTTTTATTGGAAGTCATCTGGTCGAATCTCTGCTGGCATTAAACTGGGAAGTCACCTGCCTGATCCGGCCAAAAAGCAGGACAAAAATCCTCTCCGGCCTTCCCGTCCGATACATCAAGGGAGATATCGACAATATGCCTTCCCTCGAAAAAGCCGTTCACGGACAAGATTACATCTTTCATGTCGCCGCACGCATCCGGTCAGTCCCTATGCACATCTATGACCGGGCTAATCACCAATTCACAAAAAACCTGGCTTTGGCTTCACTCAACTCCAATCCGAATCTTAAAAGATTTATCTATATTTCTTCCATCGCGGCCTCCGGTCCATCCCCTCCCGGATCCTGTTCGGATGAAACACAAATCTGCTGCCCCACGTCCAGATACGGACAGAGCAAGCTGCGCGGGGAAGAAGCCCTCTATTTAATCTGGGAGAGACTTCCGGTAACGATCATTCGTCCACCAAATGTTTACGGCCCCAGGCAGATGGAAACCGAACTCTTCATAAAACTCATAAGCAGAAGAATCGTTCCTCTTCTCAGAGAGGCAGCCGGTTCGACCAGCCTCATCTATATCCATGATCTGATCGAAGGTATCATCCAAGCCTCATTTTCTCCCCAAACTATCGGACAAATCTATTATCTGACGGATGGAGTCGAGTACCCCTGGAGAAATATTATTCTTGCCGTCAAAGATCAAGTCCTGGGAACATCCCTTTTTCTTCCTCTCCCCGAAAAAGTCATTTATTTATCGGCCTGGATCATCGATATTCTCAAGTCTACAGGCATCATCAGTATCCATTTCGGCCGGAGAATATGGCGGACGATGATCCAGACGCCTTGGGTTTTTTCCTCTGCAAAAGCCCAAAAAGATTTCGGTTTTAGACCTCGCTACTCCCTCCAGGCAGGCCTAAAAAAAACGGTCCAGGACTACAAACAATCCCGCTCCTGAAAATCTCATTGCCGCAGCCCGCGTATTCTGGTAAAAATAAGCACATAAAGATCCAATCATGGCTCAAAAAAAAATCACCTGCATCATCAATCCCGCCGCAGCAAACCACAAATGGAGAAAGAGCAAAAAGATGCGGACTTATCTCCAGCGCCATATCCCGGGTCAAATATTCGACAGTTATCAGGATAAGACCGCCACTATTCAAAAAGCAAAAGTCTTAAGCCAGGAAAGTGATGTTTTAATCGCTGCGGGAGGAGACGGCACAATCGCCGACGTCATTCAAGGTATCATGGAGGCCAACAGGGGAAAGGACACCGCCCTGGCGGTACTCCCTCTTGGAAGCGGAAACGCTTTCCGTAAATCACTGGGAATCCCTCTGAGCGCACGAAAATCCCTGCAGCTCATCGAGCACGGACAGAAAAAAGAGATCGATCTCATCGATATCGAAGGACATACCGGCACATTCGGCAGCATTGGAGGCAGCGCACAAATCACTTACGAAAAAAATCAGCACAACACCCCTGGTTTTTGGGGACATCTGAAGGCAGGATTAAACATGTTCAAGCTTCCCCAAAAAAAAATCAAGGTCGAACTCTTCGAGGGAGTGGATGATAACGGATTGTTCTTTGAGAATAAACTTCTATCCATCCAAACTCTTGACTGTATTTTCGGAAAGACAAACTACTTTGGCTACAACTGGAAAATCGCACCACAAGCCGTTGTCGATGACGGCTATATCGACATCACATTTTTTGAGATCACTCCCACCCAGTATCTGTTT
>JAUWVG010000126.1 GCA_030617525.1 Candidatus Aminicenantota bacterium
CGCAAATAAACAGTGGGAAATTGAGGACTATCAAAAAAATGTCGCACATGAGTTCGACAACCGTGTCCATGCATACGAAATCCAAAAATACATGTCCTTCCTTTAGCCAAGCTTATCTTAGAGCCGGACGGACGTCGATTGGCGTGTTTCCGGTGCGGACAAGAGCGGCGCTACCCGGCACGGAGTATCTTTCCCTACGCGAAGACCCTCCCACCGCACCACCATCCGCTCCGGGATAAGATACCACCGCGCCATCCACCCCTCTTGTTTAGCACCTCCAGGGAATCGGATGGACGTCGTATCTCTGTTTTCATCCACATTCGTATGTGATGGAGGCAGAATACGTAAGGGGGCCGTCCGGCTCAATTGGGGGTGCTATGCAAAGGATATAAGGATTCAAGGGTTCGAGTGTTTTTTTTCTAATGATTTAAGATGCAAAAGATTCAAGGGTTCTGGACCCTGTGGCCCCTTTCTTCATAATTCTTAAACATTTCACTTGAATCCTCGACCCCTTGACCCCTAGAATCCTTAAAATCCACCCATGCTTTCCTCTCTGGGAAAAGCGCAACGTGGTTTCTTTTCACTTTACAGAACTCGTTCTTGAAATCACGAAAATTAGAATGTTTACATGCTTATTGCATCTAGAGAAAATCTGTTTTATATTGATGCCACAAGGAGGAGATGATGATTGAAGACAGTCTTGCCGAGAAAGCAAAAAAGCAGCTCTATAAAGCAGCCTTGGAGATCAATCTTGATCCAAATCTTTTAAAAATCATTGAAAAGCCCATGCGTGTTTTAAAAGTATCGATTCCAATAAAATTGGATAACGGCCGGACTAAAACGTTTACAGGATTCCGATGCCAGTACAACAATGCCAAGGGCCCTACCAAGGGCGGCGTGCGCTACCATCCCAATGTCTCAGAGGACGAAGTGATTGCACTTGCCGCATGGATGACCTGGAAATGTTCTTTGCTTGATCTCCCCTACGGGGGTGCAAAAGGAGGGGTCATCTGTAATCCCACGGAATTGTCTGAAAGCGAACTGGAAAGGATGACAAGACGATACACCTGTGAAATCATGCCCATCCTGGGACCTCATATTGATATTCCCGCTCCGGACGTGTACACAACTTCAAAAACGATGGCCTGGATCATGGATACATTTTCTCAGTTCAAAGGATATACCGAACCGAGTATCGTTACGGGTAAGCCAGAGATTTTGGGCGGCTCAAAAGGAAGAAAAGAGGCAACCGGTCATGGGGTGGCTTTAACGATAAGAGAATATTACAAAGCTATGAATCAAAAATTAGAAGGAGCAACGGTCGCCATACAGGGATTTGGGAATGTTGGAGGATATGCCGCTCTCTTTTTATCAAAAATGGGCACAAAAATTGTCGCCGTTTCTGATTATTCTGGCTGCCTTGTCGACGACAATGGTTTGGATGTCCAGGGGCTTTTGGATTGTGTCGAAAAACATGCATGTGTGATCAAACACCCCGGAAAAAGAATAGATAGGGATGAACTCCTTTTCCAGGAAGCCGACATCCTCATCCCTGCGGCCCTGGAAAACCAAATCCATAAAAACAATGCGGATAAAATTAAGGCTAAAGTGATCTTTGAGGCTGCCAATGGCCCCACAACACCCGAGGCAGATGAGATACTCGAAAAAAGAAATATCCCGGTAATGCCCGATATTCTGACAAATGCAGGCGGCGTGGTCGTCAGTCATCTGGAATGGGTGCAGGCCATGAGTGGACTCTACTGGGAAGAAGAACAGGTCAATTTTGAACTGGAGCGGAAAATGGTCAAAGCCTTCAACACTGTGTGGCAGATCCACAACCAAAGAGATGTCACATTCAGATGTGCCGCTTACATTGCAGCCATCGAAAGAATTGCCGAAATCTACAGTTATAGAGGTCTTTTTCCATAAAAAACATCCAACAAAGCCTTGACAAGAAAATTTAATGTCTGTTATAAATCACTATTAATCATATTTTTATTTTTTATTTATAATAATACTATATTTTTTTGAAACTTTAAGGAGAAATAATATCTTTAAGCTCTTTCGAGGCCATCATACTCCTCTCTCAAAAAAGGAACTCTATAGAAAAGCCCCAATCCATTTATTTTTGTCCGCGAATCCCACATCTCGTGAGAAAACTTAACGCTCACTTCGGCGCCTCGGATAGTCAGATAGAGAAATAACCGCTATCAATTTGGAGGGACACCCGTGAATGTCGAGACACAAAAAGTCAAAATTTTCATGCAAAAACATGACAATCAAAAAAGAGCCCTAATATCGATTCTTCAGGACATTCAAGCCGAATTCAATTACCTCCCCAAAGAGGCTCTTCAAGACGTCGCTAAAACCCTAGAAATTCCCTTGATTCATATTATCGGAGTGGCCACGTTTTACCGCTCCTTCAGCCTGGAACCAAGAGGTAAGCATCAAGCAACAGTCTGTACAGGGACAGCCTGTCATGTCAGGGGTGGGCCAAAAATTCTTGATGAGTTTGAGAGGAAACTCGGTGTGGAAGCAGGACATACCACCGAAGATAGACAATTTACCCTGGAAACAGTTGCTTGCCTGGGATGCTGTGCCATCGGTCCCGTGGTCGTCGTGGATAACGAATATTTCGCCCATACATCCATCCGAGAGGTCGGATCCATCTTAAAGAAGTACAGAAAAAAAGAGAAAGACAATGAATGAGATAAACAAAGTCAATTCCATTGAAGAATTAAACAATACAATTAACGAGCAAACTTTGTTTCGTCAAGACAAACAAAAAGCGGTTCTCACCGTTTCTGCAGGGACCTGTGGTCAAGCAAGAGGATCTCTGAAAGTCATCGAAGCTCTGGAGAAAGAGATTGCGGGCCAAAACCTAGAAGACAAAGTCACGGTCAAAGTCACCGGATGCCATGGTTTTTGTGAGGCAGAACCGAACATTATCATCCGTCCTCATAATATATTTTATCAGCATGTTGAACCAAAACATGCAAAAGACATCATCTCAGAAACGATCCTCAACAATAAAATCATAGACGCCCTTCTGTATACAGATCCCATATCAAAAGACAGGGCACCCAAAGAGGCTGATATAGGGTTTTATAAAAAGCAAAAACGGATCGTGCTAGGAGATAATGCTCTGATCGATCCCACCGATATCATGGATTACTTATCTATCGAAGGGTACCGTTCGCTAGCCAAAATCCTAAACGGCATAACTCCAGAGGAAGTGATTGAGACTGTGATTAAATCAGGCCTCAGGGGACGTGGAGGAGCGGGATTTCCCACTGGAAAAAAATGGGCCTTTTCAAGACGGGCAAAAGAAAAGACAAAATACATCATCTGCAATGCGGATGAAGGAGATCCTGGAGCCTACATGGACCGGAGCCTAATGGAGGGGAATCCACACCGTGTTCTGGAAGGAATGATTATTGGCGCTTATGCCATAGGCGCTGAGGAAGGCTACATATATATCCGCGATGAGTATCCGCTGGCCCTGAAAAACATTACGACAGCTATAGAACAGGCCGAAAGGTTGGGGATTTTGGGAGAAAATATCCTCGGAACGGAATTCCGTCTGAAAATTCATATCTCAAAAGGCGCCGGTGCTTTTGTCTGCGGTGAAGAGACGGCCTTGATCGCTTCCATCGAAGGAAAAGTAGGGGAACCGCGGCAGCGCCCTCCCTTTCCAGCTGTTCGAGGGCTCTGGAAAAAGCCAACAAATATCAATAATGTTGAAACCTGGGCCAACATCCCCGTCATTTTCGCAAACGGCGCCGATTGGTTTTCAAATATCGGAACCGATGGATCTAAAGGAACAAAGATTTTTTCGCTTGTTGGAAAAATCAACAATACAGGACTCGTTGAAGTCCCGATGGGGATAACACTCAGAGAGGTCATCTATGACATCGGTGGCGGCATCCCCGAAGGCAAGGCATATAAAGCCGTACAAACAGGAGGCCCCTCGGGAGGATGCCTCCCCAAAGAAAACCTGGACCTTCCTATCGACTATGAGAGTCTTGCCCAGGCCGGCTCCATTATGGGATCTGGCGGAATGATCGTCATGGACGAGAGCACTTGTATGGTTGATGTTGCCAAATTTTTTCTCAACTTCCTCCGCGACGAGTCCTGTGGTAAATGCATTTCCTGCCGGGAAGGAACACAGCGAATGTGGGAAATCGTGACCGCCATCACAGAAGGCCGCGGGAAGGAAGAGGATCTCGTTCTCTTGGAACAGCTTGCCTATTCGGTCAAAGACGCCTCCATGTGCGGATTGGGCCAGACAGCTGCAAATCCCGTTTTGTCCACACTCAACCATTTTAAAAAAGAATACGAAGATCATATAAAACATAAAAAATGCCCAGCTATAGTCTGCAAAGAAATTGTATCCTCTCCCTGTCAGTATATCTGCCCCATCGATCAAGAAGCTTCGGTCTACATAGCCTTAACAGCACAAGGAAAATTCAAAGAGGCATATGACATCATTCGAAAGGAAAACCCCCTGCCTTCCGTCTGCAGTCGGGTCTGTCATCATCCCTGTGAAAAAATCTGCAGGGCAGGAGAGATCGGCGAGCCAATTGCCATTCGCAGCCTGAAGCGATTCATCACAGATTGGGCTCTTAAGAAAGGATATCAGATTCCCACGCCTAAGAAGCCAACAAAAAATAAAAACGTAGCCATCGTCGGATCTGGATGTGCAGGCCTAACAGCCGCACACTTCCTCAATCAGCAGGGATACCAGGTCACAATCTTCGAAGCATTACCTGTTGCGGGCGGCATGCTCGCTTTAGGAATTCCGGAACATCGACTCCCCAAAAGCAAACTTAATCATGACATAAAAAATATCACAGAATCAGGGGTTACAATCAAAATAAACTCTGCTCTAGGCAGTGATTTTTCCCTAGATGACCTTTTTAAGCAAGGATTTGAAGCCGTGTTCATCGCCCTTGGTGCCCACAGTTCAATGAAGTTGAGTATCCCAGGAGAAGACAGTCCCGGTGTTATCCAGGCAGTAAAGATGCTTAAAGAAGTGAATTTGGGAAGGGACGTTGATATCGGCAAGAAAGTCGGGGTCATAGGCGGAGGAAATGCAGCCATAGACGCGGCCCGAGTGGCCGTCAGGAGTAAAAACACAGAGAAAGTGGTCATCCTTTACCGAAGGACCAGAAAAGAAATGCCAGCTTTCCAAGAAGAAATCGATAACGCCCTCGAGGAGGGAATCGAAATCCAGTATTTGGTCACACCTGTTAAAGTCTTCACTGAAAACGGTAAAATCCAGGCCATAGAATGCCTCCGGATGGAATTGGGAGAGCCTGATACAAGCGGAAGAAGACGCCCTCTTCCCATAGAGGGTTCAGAATTTAAGATGGAGTTAGATACCCTGATTCCTGCCATTGGAGAATTCCCTGATTTAGCTTTTTTGACCGACAACGACAAACTTAATATCTCCAAAAGAGGAGCTATCGTAGTCGACAAAGAAACTCTCCAAACCTGCCGGAAAGGTGTTTTTGCAGGAGGCGATGTGGTCACCGGGCCAAGTACAGTTGTCGAAGCTATGGCCGCCGGCAAGAGAGCCGCCGAATCCATAGAAAAATATTTAGAAGGTCTACCGCTGACAAAGGAGTATACTCTGACTAGACCTTCTCTATATGTTGAACCGGTTGAATTGTCAGAAGAAGAAATATTAGAAGCAAGAAGACCGATAATGCCAACTCTGCCTTCAGAGGAAAGAAAGAATAATTTCAGAGAAGTCGAATTGGGCTTCGATGAGGCGCTCGCCGTCAAAGAGGCCAGACGATGCCTGAGATGTGAGCTCGAAACCAAAGAAGGAAAGAATGCGATAGGACGGTTAAAATGATTAAATTCATAATGAATGGATTGGAGGTCCAGGCCGAGGAAGGCTGGAGCATCCTGGAAACAGCTAAATTCTACGGGCTCGAAATTCCCACACTCTGCTACAATGAGGGACTTTCGCCTTATGGAGGTTGCCGGCTCTGTCTTGTCGAGATTGGAGAAGGCCCAAGAGCAAAACTGGTCTCCTCCTGCACATATCCTGCCGAAGAAGGACTTTTTGTTAGAACAGACACTAATAGAGTTATTAAGGCCAGGAGGATGATGATCGAGCTCATGCTGTCCGTCGCGCCTGGATCAAAGGTCATTCAGGATCTCGCGTCTAAATTTGGTGTCAAACAGATGCGGTTTGAAGTTCGCAATGAGGAGTGTATCCTCTGTGGACTCTGTGTCCGCATATGCGCAGAACAGATGGACGCTCATGCGATCGGTTTTCAAAACCGGGGTCACAAGAAGAAAATATCCACACCTTTTGACATTCGCTCTGACGTATGTCGGCACTGCGGGGCTTGTATGTATATCTGTCCGGCCTGTCAATTGAGATGCCAGGGACCCGATGCCGACACGGCTGTCTGTAATGCTTGCCTGACGATGGATCCCACGTGTTTAGACACCTACGATGAACTCCAGTGCTGGATGTACGATGCCGGCAAATGCGGAACCTGTGTGCAGGAAAAACCGGAGAAACCAAACAGTGAAGATAATGAAAAAACAGCGTAAATACATGTCTTTCACTGCTTATATACAAAAAGATATTAAGGAGGTCACCCAATGAGTTATACAAAATTAAACAGAAGCGCCGCTACACTGACTAAAAATAGGACTGAAGGTTCC
>JAUWVG010000489.1 GCA_030617525.1 Candidatus Aminicenantota bacterium
TGAGCAATGCCGACGCTTTTGGATGTCTGGCAGCAGGCAATATGGAACCCTCAATGCTGGACTCAGAAATTAAAAAAACACAAGAATTCACGAAATGTCCATTTGGCGTCAATTTGATCACAATCGCACCCAATTATAAGGACCACTTAAAAGTGGCAGCAGAAAACGGCGTTCCTTATATCGTCTTCGCCGGAAGTTTCCCCCGGCAGCCAGAAATAAAAGCGGCCAAAGCCAGCGGCGCCAAGATTATGAGCTTTGCTTCAACAGATTCCATGGCCAAGCGTCTTATAGATATGGGTGTAGACGCGCTCATCCTTGAGGGGAGCGAAGCGGGAGGCCACGTGGGGCATGTTTCGCTGGGAATACTGCTCCAGCAAGTGTTGTTTAAGGTCGATGAAGTCCCAATTTTTGTTGCAGGAGGCATCGCTTCAGGAAAGTACATCGCACATCTCCTCCTTATGGGAGCTTCCGGAGTACAATTGGGGACCTATTTTGTTCTAACAGAAGAATGTCGGGCCCACCCAAATTTTAAGCAGTCGCTTATAAGAGCCAAGGCCCGCAATGCCATCTCGACTCCACAAATCGGTTCCGAACTCAGGATTGTTGCTGTCCGTGCACTTAAAAACAAGGGACACGAAAAATTTTCAGATCTCCAGATGGATCTTTTACAGAAGCGGAGGAAAAATGAAATCTCACATGCAGAAGCCCAGTTCGAAGTGGAAAAATTCTGGATGGGAGCCCTCAGGAAGGCCGTTAAAGACGGAGATGTAGATTTTGGATCTGTGATGGCCGGGCAGAGTGTTGGGCTCGTGGATAAAATCCGTCCGCTCAAGGAGGCTCTCGATCTTTTAATCAGAGAGGCCGATTTGGAATTGAGTCACATTCGCAAAAAATGCCAGGACTTCTAGGCATTCATATCAATACAAAGGACAACATGATGGTTATTGCTGAATTATCCATTTTTCCTACAAGTGAAGGGGCATCCGTCTCCTCATACGTCAAACAAGCCATTCAGATCATCGAAGATTCGGGCCTGAAAAGTGTGACGGGTGGGATGTCGACAGTCATAGAATCCCCGGACCTCAAATCCCTCTTTTTATTGATCGAAAAAACTCACCAGGCAATGGTCGAAAGGGATGTCAAAAGGATTCATATCGATCTGCGTATCGACCACAGGTTGGACAAAGATGCCTCGGTGGTTTCAAAGCTCAAATCGATCGGAAAAATATAGGCTTAAAACTCTGCTCTCAGGAGAGGTCTCGTTAAGCATGTGGGTCCACCGGCTCCTTTGACTGAAATCTCTTCGCCGCTGTATTCCATCACTTCAACCCCTTCATCCAAAAGTTTTTGCCGTGTTTGAGGATTTCCCTCGATCATAATACACCGTCTCGGTGCAAGGGCAAGAACATTGCATCCCATGGATTCGAATTCGGACTCCGGCACTTCAATCAGCTTAACAGACCGCCGGATCAGCCAGTTTCGGAATGGGACAGGGAGTAGGCGGGAATAGACCACAGCCAAGTCAAAATCGATTGGACTGATCAATGACATCAAATGCAGCACATCGTCCGGGCCCTTCCAGTGAGGCAGAGGGACAACAATAAACTCTTCAATGTCATTTTTAGTAAATTCCCGGAGCTGACGGATCCCCTCCTCATTTGTCCGGTAGCCCAAACCAACACAAAGAGTCCGGGCATCCCAAAGGACGACATCTCCTCCTTCCAAGCGTCCATCGCCGGATATGGAGCCGACAATGGGAACATCCAATCCATCCAGAAACTCGCCAACAGCCATAGGTTCTGCCTCTCTCTGTTTTTTTCCCATATTTGTCAGGATCAATCCACTTTTTGTCGAAACAGAGGAGTCATGAACATAGATGGAATCCAAACCCGTCTTTTTGTGTTCAGGCAGATAAGTTATCTCGGGAACAAATTCTTTCAGCAGGAGGACAAAATTTTCGTACTCTTTGAGAGTTTTCTCATAGTCGGGAGGAGCCAAATAATTCAATTCCTGCCATTGCTGTTGAATGTTTTCCATCCCCAGGAATGCAGCCCTGGGATGCTTGAGCAATAGACGCTGGATTTGTCCGACTTCTGAAACACAGCCAAATTTCACGATATTATCCTCCGTGAATCAATAATTCCGCCTCCGACGACGGTCTCGCCATCATAAAAAACCACGGCCTGTCCGGGAGTGATGGCTCTCTGTGGAGAGTCAAACACAACCTCCACCAGATCTTTTTTCACGGGAAAGACATGGGCGTCCGCCTCAATGTGTTTATACCGGATTTTTGCCTTGACCATGATGCTCTCTTTCAATTCAGACACAGATATGAAATTTAACTGCGAGGCCACAAGTTCATTTTCATAGAGCATTTTATTATGCCCGGCCACAATTGTGTTGTTTTTTGCATCGATTGAAATAACATAGAGTGGGTGAGACGCTGATAAGCCCATCCCCTTTCGCTGGCCAATCGTAAAATGATGCGTCCCCTCATGTTGGCCAAGAATTTTCCCCTCGGGATCGACAATAGGACCCGGCTCAACAGCAAGAGGAATATTTTTACGGAGGAACCGGGGATAGTTATTGTCCGGCACAAAACATATTTCCTGGCTCTCCGGCCTCCGTGCTGCCGGGAGATTTAATTCTTCAGCTTTTTTCCGAATGTCTTTTTT
>JAUWVG010000157.1 GCA_030617525.1 Candidatus Aminicenantota bacterium
AAAAAGTTAAGCAGAGGAGAGATCCTTTGGGAGGCCTACTTTGGATTAGGGCGTTGTTACGAACTGAAAGAGGAATATTCAGATGCCGTGAATTATTACAAGATGGCTATCAGTGTTATCGATCGAATAAGAAGCCAAATTACTGTGGATACCTACAAATCAAGTTTTGCCAGGAATAAACAAAAAGTCTATGAATCCCTTATCAGGCTTTTGTTCAGATTACAGAAGAGTGGAAATTTAAAAGATTTAAGGGAAATTTTTCATGTTGTTGAGAGTGCAAAAGCGCGGGCATTCCTCGAGAGTTTGGGAGAATCTAAGGTTAACATCCGGGAAAGACTTACTCCAGAATTAAAGGAACAAGAGAAAGCCATATCTACCCAAATTTCGCTAGCTATCCGAAAACTTACTGGTGAGGAATTATCTGGAAATCAGCGGATGAGTTTATTACAAGAGCTCAAAAGAGCAGAAGATGATTATTCACTTCTCCTGCAGAAAATTCGGATTGAAGCCCCAGAAGTAGCGAATATGGTAGCTCCTGTTCCTTGCAACCTTGATCAAGTTCAGGATCAAATAGTCGATAATAAAACAGCTTTAATCGAATATTTCCTCGGTGAGAAAGAGTCCTACATATTCTTTGTTACAAAAAGAGAGATTTGGCTGCATCTTCTCCCGGGTAGAGAGGAGGTTTGGAGGTCATTGAAAGCCTATCTAAAAGTTCTTTCTTCCCGCCCTGATGGAGAATTTCAGGGAATCAAGGCCTCAAGGCGTCTAGGGAAAGAATTACTTTGCCCTGAGCTCTGGAATATACCTGATTCCATTGAGAATCTGGTTATTATTCCTGATGGGGTACTTTATTATTTGCCATTCGAAACCCTCATTTTAGACATGCAGAAGAAGAAATCTTCAGATTGCTTTTTAGTCTCAAAATATAAAATTTCCTATGCCCCATCCTCCTCTTCTCTTCTGTTCTTAACCAAAGAGACAAGTATGGATTACTCAAAAGATTTATTAGCTCTTGGAAATCCTGCTTATACATGGAATGGAAAGACCAATAAAAAAAATGTGATTCCCTCGGAGATTCTTAAGGAGGTTTATCAGAATGAAGGCTTTGATTTAGCTTCTCTCCCTTACAGTGAGCGTGAAGTCAGAGGAATTTCAAAATATTTTCATAAAACAAAACGTGACATCTATTTAAATCATAAAGCCAGCGAGAAAACTATCAAGAATATCATGCTTGATAGTTACCAGATCCTTCATTTTGCCTGTCATGCTATTCTTGATGAAAGATTTCCTTTTCGTTCGGCACTCGTACTTTCCAAGGAGGATTCTATGGATGAGGATGGCTTTCTTCAAGTGAGTGAGATCTATAATTTGAGGATGGCCTCTGATCTTGTGATCCTATCAGCTTGCCAGACGGGAAAAGGGCGCTTGGAGAAAGGCGAGGGTGTTCTGGGACTTCCAAGAATATTCTTTTATTCGGGTGCTAAATCTGTTGTTTCCACACTATGGAAAATAGATGACAAATCCACAGCTATTTTCATGAAACACTTCTATGGCTTTCTCTCGCAAGGCATGAATAAAGCTCAATCACTTCGCCTAGCCAAATTAGAGATGATCAAATCCAAGTATTCTCATCCATTTTACTGGGCTGCATTTGTTTTGAATGGGGAGTATTCTTCAACTGTAAATTTTAGCAGTCCTAATTGAGTTCATTGTGAGAATTTCAGTCAGAGATCACAAGGCCCTGCAATCGAGATTCAATTGTTTTTCCATCGGAGAGAAAAGCTGTAACCATCCAGTAATATGTTTTTTGTTTGAGAAGTCTACTTGTGATCTCCTCAGAAAGCAAGGTGTGATTTACAGTGATCTTGTCGCTTTTCCAAATAGGGTATAAGGATTCATCGAAAATTTCGAGGATAAAATAATCTGAGTTTTGGACATGTTTCCATTCGAATTCAAGTTGATTTTTTTGTACCGTTTTTTTGTTTGGAGTGATCAGCATAATAGAGCGAGATTCAGTACCGCGGTACTTACGTTCTTCGGAGATGTTTTTTACGAGGAGTGAGATCATCACAACTCCTGTGATGAAGATCAAGCCATACATCCAAGCTGGATGTAATGGAAGAAGTTGATAGAAAAATTTGTTCTTTTCCCTATGTTTTTTTTCTTTAATAATCGAACTCAAATCATGAATGAATTTTTTTTCTTCTCTTACTGTTTTTAGAATGAACTCGAATTCTTCATGGCAGTAAGTACACTGGAATATATGGTCGATGATTTGATTCCTTCTATTTTTTGAGCTTTCACCCCTGAGGCAAGCTGTGATGTCTTGTGGTGAGGGGCATTTAGCTCTAGAGACAGGAAGCCTATCTTCCAGATAGCTCTTGTAGAGCCCTTTTAAATCTTTATGGCTGATCTTCATATTCAACTCCTTTTTCTTTGAGCATCTTTTTTAGATCATCCAAACCCCGGTAGAGCAGATTTCTGGTTTTAGCTTCACTCCAATTGAGGAAAATGGCGATTTCCTCCAGAGTCATATTTAATAAGAACAACTTCACGACTCTTCGGCGGGATTCCATGAGGGCTCCCACTGCTTCACCCACCATGTTTTTTAGCTCTTCTTCAGAAGAATTGTGTTTCTTGTAATAGCTCCGTCTATCAGATATTTTTTTTCTCTTTTCGTTCGATATCACTCCCTCTTCTCTTCTCGATTTTCTGATCTGGTCGATAACACAGGAATTCACAATCTTCTTTATATAAGACGAATAACTGTATATTTTTTTCTCATCAGTCAAAACATTCCATAATTTTATTTTAACTTCTTGGAATATATCATCCGGATCGATGCCGTTTTTCTGTGGATTGAATTGTAAGATTTGTGATTCGATGAACCTGGAATATTTTTCTACAAGCCTTTCGAATTTGTGCAATCTATCTTTTTCCATTTTTTGTGGGGTGGATTATATCATTTGGTTTATGGCCGTACAATGAGCCATTACTTATATAGAGTGTTTTTGATGCGATTTTTTCTCAGAATTTGTAAAATAAATTAATATTTTTTAGGGATGAATTAAAAAAACATCATGGTTTTTGGGCAGAATTTTTATTGCGTCTTATAACAACCATGATAATTCCTATCATGAGAAAGCAAACGAAACCAATAACCAATAGCTTGTATGTTGGTTTGGGGAAGATTGTGTGATTGGCTTTTCCTGAGATTATAAATCCCGCCCAATAATAAGGATGAGATAATGTGCCTGAATTGATCATTTCTAACTTGGCTTTACGCAGTGCCTTCATTATGGAGTCAGAGGAACGAAGGTGGGTATAGAACCTTTCCATCAACTGATAGGTGGCCTGATCGTTGACTGCCCAGAGGCTCATAAGGACAGACGAGGCTCCGGCATAGAAAAAGGCTCTGTTGATGCCTTCAATCCCCTCTCCTCTGATTAGCTGCCCTAGGCCAGTTTGACATGCGGATAGCGTGACAAGATCAGAATTGAGATTTAGATTATAGATTTCATCCATCCGGAGCAGGCCATCTTCTTTTTGATCCTTATCAAGCGCAAGAACAATGGAGGATCTATCCGGCTTCTTATCATCTATTAGGCTGTGTGTGGCAAAGTGGAGAATTTTGTAATCTTCGAGCTGATGATTTTTTAGCTGCTCCTCTGATGCGCTTTCTCTCTGAAAAATTGTTTTTTTATTTTCTGAAAAGAGTGCACCGATTTTTTCAATCTCTATTCCGCTATACTCCAATCTGTAAAGGTTAAAAGTATTTGTTGAAAAAAAACCTTTGAGAATGTCTTCTCCGTTTTCTTCTGTTTCCAATGAGCCAAAATAAGGATCTCCCAATGCTAAAAGATCCATCCTTCGTTTTGAGCCGTTTGTATTTTTACGGGCTATCAATTCCTTTAAAGATGAAATCGATGGGGCATACGTTATCGTATAATCTTCAATCAACCAGCGGTTCATCTCTTTCTGGGTGATAAGTGTTTCAAAGGGGAGAAAGTTTAGAATATCGCCCGGGATGAAAATGATATTTTTAATATTTGCATTTATTCCTGGCATTACGAGTTTGGAAAAAAGTTTATAACCTAAATCGAAATCTTGGTTGTTCTTGTCAGTGATAATTTTGAGGTAGTCCGAGACCATGTTCTGGAGTTCTTCACTCGGGGGGATTCTAAAGATTTTAAGTTCCTTTTTATTTAGAACGAATGCGTAAGAGCTCCTTTTTCCTACGGTATAGGCAAAGAAGGCTGTCTTGTTATCAAGGAGTTTTTTCTGAATTTCTTCCATGGGAGCAGCTTTCGGGAAAATGAGTTCTGCATAGGCGGGGTTTTCAGTCCGGATTTTCAGCTTGAAAGCCTCTAATTGATCCTCTAAATTATTGAGCCTCTCCTCACGCTTGTCTCTTTCTTCAGAAGAGAGCTGCCCATTCAGTAGTTGGGTGTAGACCTTGGTTATTTCCTTCTCTAGTTCTTTTTCCTCACTAAGAAGCTTGAAATCGACATGAGAGGAGATGTCGATCTTTGATAATTCCAGACTGTCTAAAAAGGCACGGGCTTTAGCCTGCTCCATGTAATTATAGGCTTGGAGGTCATAGTTTCTGTTGGGCTCAGATTCGTGGAGTAATACAAGGAGTTCAATAAGATTTTGGTAGGCTTCTATCCTCTTATCTGTCCCAAGAAAGCTCGCTTTTTGTTCCTCATTCTGAATATTTGACCGAATAAATTCAATGGTTTCAATAGAAGCCTTGTATTTCTTGAGTGCTTCTTTTGGCTCGTTCTGTTCTCTCAGCGTGTTGCCGAGCTCAAGGTAAGCTTCCCAAAGGATTTGTCCACCGCCGACATCATGGGCTAATCGGATTGCATCTTGAAAATACTCCATAGATTCTTCGTAATTTCCTAAATTATAGTGCACTATACCTAGGTTGTTGAGGATCATTCCCTTCGATTCCATGTTATCACTTTGTTTCGCCTTTTCGAGCCCTTGGTTAAAGTACTCCAACGCTTTTGAATAATTCTGTGCGTCTGAGTTTATCGATCCAAGGTTATTTAACACCTTGATTTCTGTCTCTCTGTCTCCGATTTTTCGTGCAAGATCAAGAGATTCTTTAAAATAGTCTATGGCTTGATTGAAATCGTTCTCTCTAAATTTGAGCTGAATTTTTGATCTTATAGTAGTCCCTAGATTATTTAAAGCTTTAGAGATTTCTTTTTCCCGGCTTAATTGATAGTCAATTTGTAAAGCCTCATTGAATAAGTTAATAGCTTTATCCAAGTTTCCAATTCTTTTATAGATAATTCCCATATTGCTTAAAAAGTCTGCTTCATCAGTCTTGTTATCAAGTTCTCTTGCTATCTGTAATGCCTCTTGATAGTAACGTAATGCCTGTGAGTAATCAGTTTTATATCTCCAGTAATAAAGACCAACGTTGTTAGAGCATCGGCCTATCTCTATTTTGTGGTTTAATCCTCTGGCAATCTCTAATCCTTTTTTATTCTTGGCATAGAATTTTTCAAGGTCATTCATTAACCAATATGTAAAGCCCAATTGCCTCAAGCATTTTAATTCATGCTCTTTGCTGCCGGTTTGCCTGCTCATATCGATCGCCTTCTGGAATTCTTGAGTGGCTTCATCAAATTGATCTTTATCTCGAAGTTTTTTCGCTTCCACATAATGAGAGTAGATATCAAGAGCGTGTTGGCTTTCGAGCTCTTGTTTTTTCAGGCCATATTTTTTTGAAATTTTTAAGGCAGCCTGATATTTTTCCGTTGAAATTGACATCTGACCCAGATTCCAATACAAAAGCCCGAGCTTTAGGAGATGATCGCTCTCTTTCTCTTTATCAAGATTTGTCTTGTCAAGGGTAAGGGATTTATTAATTATTTCCACAGCTTCTGCAAATTTGCCGTTTTTCTGGAGCTCTTCCGCTTCCTTGAAGTATTGAGCTCCTCTGTCAGGTAAAGACATATCTTGCTGTTCAATTTCTGTGGAATAGAGAAGAATAGGTAGAAGTGTACAGAAAAGAATAAGGAAAAAGCTTACTTCTTTAAATCCCTTCAATTCTTCACTTCCTGGCTATGTGGAGTACTGATTCTGATTATTGCATAACAAATTGTGACAAATCAACACAGGAGGAACAATCGCCTTTTGAGATGAATCTGGGGGGTGATATTT
>JAUWVG010000261.1 GCA_030617525.1 Candidatus Aminicenantota bacterium
ACATGTTTCTGTCAGATCGGTCATGAAAATCGCGTTGATCCCCTTGTTTTGGTAATCAGGGTGAACTCCAACGAGAATAATATCTATGCATTCGGGCTTCTTGTACGCCTTCAAAATAGGAATAAAACCAAACGGAAATAATCGACCCTTAGCTTTCTGAAAGGCTCGGGATAAGGAAGGAGAAGAGATTTGAAATCCAATGACCTTGCCGTTTTCTCCAAGCACGATCGAGACATATTCCGGTCGAATGAAGGTGACGAATTTTTTGGCTAAAAGATCAACTTGTTTGTCTGTCAGCGGAACAAAACCAAAGAGGGGGCTGTAGGACGCATTAATGACATCAAACACCTGCGTTGCATAGTGCAAAAGCTCTTTTTTTGATGTGGACTTGAGGAGTTTGACCTTCATCCTCTTCTTTATGATTTTGTTGACACGGACGGCTTTTTCAGGAACGGCATCAGGTGTCTTCACCTTATATTCGACATAATCGACTTCTTTTGAATAGTTCAGTTTTTCCATATGCTTTGGATAATAGTCATAATTATAGGCGGAGAGAAACGTCGGCAGTTCATCAAATCCCTCGATCAGTATTCCCTGATGTTCGAAAGTTGTAAAACCCATCGGACCAATAAGATCCTCCATCCCTTTCGACTGAGCCCACAATTCGACTTTTTTAAGCAAAGCCGCTGAAACTTCTTCATCGTCAATGAAATCAAGCCAGCAGAATCTGGCATATTTCTTTTTCCAAATCTCGATAAAGCGCCGGTTGATAATGCCGGCAATTCTTCCGGCAATTTTATTGTTTTTGTAGGCCAGGTAATAAACCGCTTCACAGTGGTCAAAAGAAGGGTTCTTGTCAGACCTCAGTGTATGGATTTCCTCCTTCATTAAGGGGGGAATCCAGTATTCATTATTTTTATACAGTGAAAATGGAAAACGAACAAATATCTTGAGATCCTTAAGGCTCTGCGCTTCTCTAATTTCAACTGTCATGGCTTTTCCTCAAACAGAATGGGTCTTTACTTATCCAGGATAATTTTCTTCACCATTTTTTTGCACTGGGACATTCGTCTTAAACTGTTCCCATAGATAGCGACTTTTTCAGCCTCTTCATTTCCTCCGCCATGTTTGGATCCAAACTGCAGCAGTCCTCCTTCATTTGAGGCAGAAAAAACCCGTATCCATTCATTGAGTTTGTAATGATCTTCGGCAGAAATCCCCTTTTTCCTGGCAAAAAGTGGTTTAACATGGGACCCGTATTCTTCACTACTCAGAAGTTCAGGATAGGGAAGATTTGTTGGTAAATTCCCGGACATGTCTTGAAGAATGCTGATGGCTTTGGGGAAATTTTCACTGGCTGTGTATTTTCCCATATTGGAGTAGACTGGATCAGGAAAGATGGCTCCGCTTTCAGTGACTTGGGCTGCCACAACTGCGGATTTAGCCATCGCGCTCACGATGATCGACTGTTTGTAGATTTCCAATATCTTATTAGAGGTATTACTTAAGAAATATTTTCCCTTCGTCCCGTTGTATTCAGAGATCAACATCGCCGTTCCGGTCATGATATCGTAAATTGCCGGTTTGCAGGCCAAATAGGAAAACCTATGCAAAGTGGCAAATAAATTGGCGAAGATCGCTGCAAACCTGTGTTCTCCGCAGAGGAATACTCTGTCTTTTGGGATGAAGACATTATTAAATATAATCATTCCCTCTTTATTTAAATATTTTGTTCCATGAGCCGGGCAAAATTCCCCACATAAAGAATTAATCTCGGGACCCAGGACATACCTCTCGATCCCTTCTGCATCACCTGGGATGGCAAAAGCAACGGCACAATCCTTGTCGCTTTCGGCGTACTGTAATCCGGGAACCACGATAATCTCTTCCGCATATAAGCTCATCGTGATCGGACTTTTAATCCCGCTGACATAGATCCCATCCTCTGTTTCTTTCACGATATGGACATAGCTGTTCTTTTCTTCCTGCTTTGAAGGAGGCAGACTTCTATCGCCTTTGGCATCTGTCACCGCCGCAGTCGGGGCGATATCATTATCTTGGATATAGCGAAGATACTTGAGCAGGCGCTGGTGGTAATTCGTTTTAGATTCATTGCTCTTGTCTAATTGAGCTGTTCCAATAAACAATGCCCACAGAGCATCGCCGCCAACACATCTTTGCGCACAGCCCACTTGTGTTGAAAGCGTATATATCATTCTCAGTCGAGCGGTAAGCTCTTCTTTAGTTTGAGGAATATTATTGAAGCGGTTGATGATTTTTCCGTTTAGAGGTGATTTAATGGTCATAAGATCTTTGTATTTCGGATCTTGCGCATAGTCATAACTTAAAGAGACGACATTCATCCCTTTTTGAATATCCTCATCTTCATATGGCTCTTTAAGCAACTTGTCCTTGATGATGTTCGGTCTCATCGCTCTGAGCGAATCTTCATATTCCTTAGATGTCTTTAAAATTTCTTTTTTATCCATTTTTTAACTCCAATCTTTTGACCCCAGGAGGTGAAATATTTTGTAAAACTCCTGCCTTAAATTCATCCTTATTATTAAAAATTTCGCACTGAAAGATTAATAAATAACCATAGCACACCCTGAAAGACATGTACACTCATCATGAAAAAATCGTTGTAATTTTGTCGAGCCGCTTTGACTAGGTTCTTAAATTAAAAAGAAGGTAGAGACCTATTAATCCGAAAAAGAGATTGGGCCCCCAGGCAGCCAGGAAGGGGCTCAGGAAATGGATGTACCCTAGGCTTTTGAAAATCCCCATGGCTCCCCAGTAGATCATGGCAAACAAAAGACTTAAGCCCACGCCAACAAGAGCCCCTCTTTTCCCCATAGAAAATGCGAAGGGAATCCCAAGGAACGTCATGACCAAGCCGGCAAGAGGAAAAGACAACTTATAGTTCAAATCCACTTTGTACCGGACGGTTTCAAATCCCTTCTCTTCGACGTCATCGATGTAGGCGGAAAGCTCTCCATAGTTTAGCTGATCGGATTCTTTCCTTTCTTTGATAAAATATCTCTGATCCTCCGCATCAAGAAGCTCCAGTGTCTCCCTGCGCTCAAAATTAGTGGGTTTGTTATCCTGAAAATCCCAGTACCAGCAGTTAACCAGGAGAAATTTCCCCTCTTGAAAATATGCTTTCTCGGCAAAATACCGCTTTTCTAAGGACCAGGAGTCCGGCTCAAACTCAAGGATTGAAAGGTCACTGAATGCGGGGATATAGGGATCAAAATGTTTGTAATAATAGATACGGTTCCTCTCTTTTCCCATAACCCACCGTTGGTCCAGATGGCTGTAGCTGCGAGGAGGGATATCATTGATTTTACTCCATTTTTCCTCTGCTTTTTTATTCGTGTAGGGGGAAATGTATTCTTGAATACAAAAGGACAGAACGCAGACCATAAAAGAGAGGAAAACGACGGGAGCAATGATGCGGTAGATGCTCATCCCACTGGCTTTCATGGCCGTAATTTCATTGGTCTTAGCCAGGAATCCTAAACAGAGAAGGGACGAAGCCATGGCACAGATAGGCAAGGTGTAGTTAATAAATTCGGGGATGCAGTACCAAAGGTAAGTCAAAAAATCGTGTATAGTTTTGTTGTGCGCGTAGATTGTATCGATCTTTTCAAAGAACGTGATAATAATAAAGACAGAGATCATACTGAAAAAAATCAACAGAAAAATGGACAAGAATTTCTTGATGATATAGCGGTCTAAAATGTTGGGGAAACGTAAAAAGTAACGTAATCTCTGGGGCCGCACCGCCCGGGTCTTCACATTCGACAGGAGCTTCTCTTTTCTCTTCAACAGGGATAAGAAGGAAAAAGACCAACGAAAGGATTCTTTTGACGATAAAAAGAAGATGAATACGGCACCGATACCAAAAATGATGTTGGGGCCCCACATGCCCAGTTCGGCGGAAATTTTCCCATCCCTGGCCATCTGTTCTCCGGCTGTGATCAAGACATAGTAGATAATGATAACGCCGATGCTGATTGTAAAACCGCTCGTGCGACCCCCCTTTTTGGTGGATGCTCCAAGAGGCAAAGCGAGAAGGGCAAAAATAAAACAGGCAAAGGGAATAGATATCTTTTTATGTATCTCGATCCTGTGAGACGTATAAAGCCTTTTTTTCTGAAAGTATTCAACACCTTCAATCTCTTCAGGCGCAAACTGGTTCAATTCTTCCCGGATCACCCGGACATCCGCTTTTAGCTCATCGATGTCTTTTGCCCGAACATCTTTTTTCACGGAAAAATCCTGAAAAAAATTCCCTACATCGACTTTTTTTTGCACACTATCAAATGTAAAAACTCTGTAGTTTTCTTCCGGATTGGACAAGGGGAAGGAATGCTGAACACCATTGAACAGCTCGAGATACGCACTTTTTTGTTCGGGATAGAAATTGATCCTCCCTGTTTTTGCATACACGAGCTCGGGTTCCTCCGAGTCGTCAAAATACACAATAATATTCTTCCAGACATTATCCTGGGTGACATCCTGGACAAAAAGCATGGTGTTGGGGATGGTTTCATTAAACTGTCGTGGATTAATCTCGAGCTGGACCTTGCTCAACACAGAATTAAACAAAGTCTGCATCCATTTATGGTTGGCATGAGGTGCTGTATAGAGCGACATGTA
>JAUWVG010000482.1 GCA_030617525.1 Candidatus Aminicenantota bacterium
ATATTAATCTCCCATAGAGAATTTTTGCATATGTTTGGACAAGTATACAATATTATTGATGAAAAGGATTCAAGGATTCTAGGGTTCGAGTGTTATTTTAGCGATTTAAAATGCAAAGAGTTCTAAGATTCAAGGATCCTGTCAACTCTTTTGGAGATTATCCTAAAATAATAATAATTTCTTGTTTTTGTGTGCACTTATTCATATAATCTTAATTCTTCCAATGAGAAAATTCCTTTTCAGTTCTGGAAAATTCACCTTAATTATCATCCGTCTTTATACTGTCGGATATTATTCCATAACAAGAAACACTTAGGAGGGATTTAAATGAAAAGAAAATTATCTTCAGGACATCATGTTTTTGTGCTGTTTGTGTGTGTGGGACTTTTGCTGTCCTTTACCACACAGGCCATAGCAGAAAACATTCCAGTCAAAAAAGCCAACTACAAGCTGGCCGAGAGGTTCTCAGGGAACCAGTTAAGAAAGATGGTCTTTTCTCAGAGTGTCAGCCCGCACTGGCTGAAGCAGAGCGAACGTTTCTGGTATATCTATGAAACCAGCGAAGGCAAGACCTTTTATATTGTAGATCCGGCAAAAAGAACGAAGCAGGCCATCTTCGATAACGTCAAGATGGCGGCTATGCTTTCCAACATGACCAAGAATCCCTACGAAGCAAAGCATCTGCCTATCAACACAATCAAATTCATCAAAAACGAAAAGGTCATCTACTTCAAGGTCGCCAAAGATGAAGATGTTCTGGCAGCCGAGAAAAGACAAGCCGAGTGGGAAAAGAAAGATAAAGAGAAAGATAAGGATGAAGAGAAAGATGTAGAAAAGAAAGATGAAGAAAAAGATGTAGAAAAGAAAGAAGTCGAGGACAAGGAAAAAAAGAAAAAGGAAAAGAGCGAAATAGAAAAAGCCAAAGAAGAAGCCCAGAAGTTCCATCATTTTGAATATGAGTTGGCCAACGGAAAATTGACCATGTTAGAAGATTATGTGGACGAACCCAACAGGGCAAGCTGGGCCAGCATTTCCCCCGACAAGGAAACCGTTATTTTCGGTAGAAATTTCAATCTCTACTCCATGTCCAAAGCAGACTATGAAAAATGGCTGAACAATCCCGATGATGAGACTATTGAAGAAGTCCAGCTGACTACAGACGGTGAGGAATACTACTCCTATCACAGGGGAGGCAGAGGAGAAAACAATGTCACTAAAGTAAAGGATAAGGACAAGAGGAAATCGGCCTATGTGATGTGGTCCCACGATTCAAAAAAATTCGCTACGACCAGAACGGATTCTCGCGAGGTTAAAGACCTCTGGGTCATCAACTCCGTATCCGATCCAAGACCAACTCTGGAAACATACAAATATCACATGCCGGGAGAAGCTGAAGCCCCTCAGGTTGAAGCTCTTGTTTATGATCTCGAAAAGAAAGAAATGGTCAAGATTAAGGCCGATGCCTTCAAGGATCAGACCCTTTCACTCTTTAGTTATACCTATCCGATCAACACCAGAGATGACCGTTTCCGTGCGTCAAAATGGCTGTCTGAGTCTCCGGACAAACTTTATTTTTCCCGGACAAGCCGAGACCTGAAGAGGATAGATATCTGCGTGGCGGATACAACGACAGGAGAAGTCACAGTTCTTATCGAGGAGCGGCTCAATACATATGTCGAAACACGACGCCTTGGTTTTGTGAACAGCGGCCAGGAACTAATTCACTGGTCCGAAAGAGACGGTTGGGCCCACTTTTATCTTTATGATGGCGACGGGAAGCTGAAAAAGCAGATGACATCCGGCCCCTTCCACTGTGAAAACATCACAAGCATTGATGAAAAGAATAGGGTCCTTTATTTTACGGCCAACGGCCGGGAAAAAGGAGAAGATCCTTATTATCTCCATCTTTACCGTGTCAATTTTGACGGAACCGGACTCAAACTCCTCAACAAAGACAATTTTAACCACTCCGTTTCGTCAAACGATTCGAGCCGGTATTTTATTGATACTTTTTCTCGGGTAGATACAACTCCTGTGTCTTTACTGAGGGACAATTCTGGAAATAAAATAGTGGATCTGGAGACTGCAGACCTCTCTCTTCTTTTTGAGGCAGGTTTTGAGTATCCCGAACCCTTCAAAGTCAAGGCCGCCGATGGTATCACCGACATCTATGGGGTTATGTACAAGCCTTTTGATTTTGATGAAACAAAAAGCTATCCGATCCTTGCCTATGTCTATCCCGGGCCGCAGACCGAATCGGTCTCCAAGTCTTTCTCTTCCCGAGGAGACAGGAATTTCAGAATAGCTCAGTTTGGATTTATCGTCATCACCGTCGGAAATCGCGGAGGACATCCAGGCCGTTCGAAATGGTACCACAATTACGGCTACGGCAACCTGAGAGATTACGGTCTGGCCGATAAAAAAACTGCAATTGAACAGTTGGCTGATAGACACGATTTTATCAATATCGATAAAGTAGGAATTTTTGGCCATTCGGGAGGCGGATTTATGTCAACAGCCGCCCTTTTGGTTTATCCGGATTTCTTCAAGGTGGCGGTCTCTTCTTCAGGAAACCACGAAAACAACATCTACAACAGATGGTGGAGTGAGAAACATCACGGTGTTGACGAAATCGTCGATAAGGACGGCAAAATCACATTCAAATACGACATCGCGAAGAACTCTGAAGTTGCCGGTAATCTTAAAGGCCGTTTGCTCATCACTACCGGGGATATCGACAATAACGTTCATCC
>JAUWVG010000307.1 GCA_030617525.1 Candidatus Aminicenantota bacterium
AAAGGATCTTCCCGAGCAAATTGCCGGAGACACTCAGGTTTATCTTCCAGATGCAGGGCAAATCAAGAGTCTTAAAGAGTTTAGAGATCTGGCGGAAAAGGAGTTTATTCTCTCGAAACTCGAGGAAAATGACTGGAATATATCACAGACAGCACGGGCTATTGACACGCCGCGCAGTAATTTGTATAAAAAACTTGAGCAGTATGGAATAAAAATAAAGGCTGGAGTAGGCGAGGTGGTTGCTCCTTCTGCTCGTAAAGAGTAAGAGGGGGAGGAAAGTCCGAACTCCATAGGGCAGGATGGTCGCTAACGGCGACTCCGAGCGATCGGAGGAAAGTGCCACAGAAAACACACCGCCCTGCGAAAACGGCGTTAGCCCTTTTGCGGAGTAAGGGTGAAAAGGTGAGGTAAGAGCTCACCAGTCTGGTGGTGACATCAGATGTTTGGTAAACCCCATCCGGAGCAAGACCAAATTGACCTGTATGGGGCGGCCCGTCTCAGGTCGGGTAGGTTGCTTAGAGAAATAACCACCCCCGTTTCGGCGGGACAAAATTCGGCTTATGACCTGCTCCAGCCTTGTTTCTTTAAAAGAGGGGGAGAGATTGGATGGCCTGATTGACCAGCGCCAGGACATTTCTTGGGAACAATCCCAATTGAAGTACAAAATACAGGCAGAGGAACATGACGAGAAATACAGCGGGATTATTAAGATTGATATCGATGTCGTGCTTGGGTTCCTTCATGTACATGTAGATGACAATTCTCAGGTAGTAAAAAACGGAGATCAAACTGGACAGGACAGCGATAATGACCAGCGTCTCGAGTCCCTGTCTCACTCCGGATGAAAAGACGTAAAATTTGGCAAGGAATCCTCCGGTAGGAGGAAATCCGGCCAAGGATAGAAGGAAAATCATCAAGGTCGCCCCGATCCAGGGGTATTTGAATCCTATACCCGCATAGTCATCCAGCTCCAGATATTCTTTATCCTTTTTCCCGAGTGCAATCACGGCGGTAAATGCCCCGATATTCATAAAGGCATAAACTGTCAGGTAGAACACCAGGCTAGAGCTGTCCTGAGATAGGATGGCGATAATCAAATACCCGGCGTGGGCTATACTTGAGTAAGCGAGAATTCTTTTAATGTTTGTCTGTCTCAGGGCCATCAGGTTCCCAACGACCATGGTCAAAACACTTAATACCCAGAGAAGTGTAAAGATGACCTGAGAATCGAGAACCACTTTCCAGTAGGGATAGAAGATCCTGAGAAGGACAACAAAACCTACAACTTTAGGGCCCACTGAAAAGAAGGCGGTGATCGGGGTGGGTGCGCCTTGATAGACATCAGGCGTCCACATGTGAAAGGGAACAATAGCGATTTTAAAACCAAATCCTATGAGGATCATTCCCAGACCACAGAGTGCTGTTAATCCCAGTGCGGAATCGGATTGAAAGAAAGCGACGATGATGTTGATATCCGTAGCCCCTGTGGCTCCATACAGGAAGGCAATGCCAAATACGAGAAAAGCTGAGGCAAAACTTCCCAGGAGAAAATATTTGACGGCAGCTTCCACCGCGAGAGGATCGTTCCTCTTCATGCCGGCCAATGCGTAGCTTGACATGGATAAAACTTCTAATCCCAGGAAGATGACAAGAAGATTTTGAGAGGAGACCATGATGAACATGCCGGACAGTGCGAGAAGAAGAAGGGCATAGTATTCACCATAATTGACATCCTGAAGGACGATGTACTTCATTGAGATGAGGATGACAAAGATGGTTGCGATAGAGAGGAGAACAGAAAAGAATATGGCAATTTTATCCAGAGATAAATAGCCGCCAAAATAATAAAGACTTTTGTTCCACAAAGACACACAAGCGGCAATAACCCCGATAAGAAAGAGAATAGATATATAAGCCAGATAGTCTCTGTTTTGTTTCTTTAAGAAGGCTTCAAGCAGTAGAACGAGCAGTGATCCTACAACCAGGATTAAAAGTGGAAGAAGCGCTCCAAAGCTGTTCATCTTGGATCCTCCTCCAATTCAACATCAACAGTTTTCGCGTTACTCTCGATCTTTTCGAGAGATAATACAGTGAATTTTTCATCCTTGTGCTGCAGCTGTACGATTTCTCGTTTCTTGATCTGATTCAGCAGATGGTTGATGGATGTGTCCATTTTTCTCAGGAAAGTTTTCGGAAATATTCCCATCCAGAACATCAAAATCAAGATAGGAATGAGGAATATCATTTCTCTTTTATTGAGGTCTTTAAAAGAGCGGATTTTCTCGTTGGTGATAGGGCCGTGCATTACTCTCTGGAACATCCAGAGTAGATAAGCTGCGGCCAGAATAACCGTTGTTACTGCCAGTATGGCAAGAAGCTGATTGGCTTTAAAAATACCAAACAGGCACAGAATCTCACCCACAAAGCCGTTGAGCCCGGGCAGCCCCACCGATGAGAGCAGGCAAATGAGGAAGAACGCGGCAAATATGGGCATCTGCTTGCTGACACCTCCGTAGTCTTTGATTAGACGCGTGTGGGATCTTTCGTAAAGGATTCCGACACAGAGGAACAGAGCCCCCGTACTCAATCCGTGGTTGAGCATCTGGTAGATTCCACCCTGGAGCCCTTCAAAGTTCATGGAAAAAATAGCCAGCATAATAAGGCCCATATGTGAAACACTCGAGTAGGCCACCAGAGATTTCATATCCTTCTGGATGAGGGCCATAAGCCCTCCATAGATAATTCCAATTAAAGCCAGTACGCTGAGATAGGGGAGCAGCTTCATCAGTGCATCAGGGAAAAGAGGCATGGCGAACCGGAGGAATCCATATGCTCCCATTTTAATGAGGACGGCAGCCAGGATAACCGAACCGGCTGTTGGGGCTTCGACATGAGCATCAGGCAGCCATGTGTGAAAAGGAAATAGCGGTACCTTGATGGCGAAAGACAGGGCAAAAGCGGCAAACAGCCAGATCTGGAGTTTGGTATCGAGGATCATTGTGTAGAAGTCAAAAATATTCAAAGAATAAGTGCCTGTCACCTTAAAATACAAAGTATACATTACGAAGATGGCGACCAGCATCAAAAGGCTTCCGACCATGGTGTACAGGACAAATTTGACGGTCGCATAGATTCGTCTCTTTCCTCCCCAGATGCCGATCAAAAAATACATGGGGATGAGCATAGCTTCCCAGAAAACATAGAAGAGGAAGAGATTCAAGGAGACAAATACACCGATGATTCCCGCCTCCAGAATAAGCATAAAGATCAGGTATTCCTTGACCTTATTCTGGATGGATGTCCATGAAGACAGGATTGCGATGGGCATCAGAAAAGTGGACAGCAGTACCAGGAACAGGCTGATCCCATCAATCCCCATGTGATAATTTATGCCTCTCCCAATCCAATCGGCCTTCTCTACAAATTGAGGTTCGGCTGTTCCTGAATTGAAATTAAAAAAGAGGAAAAGTGAAATGATGAAGTTGATAATGGTGATAATGAGTGCGAACTTGCGCAGCAAATCTTTATTCTCTTTTTTGAAAAAGATGAGAAGGAGGGCCCCGGCAAGAGGAAGGAACGTGATGATGCTTAATATGGGTATATTCATTTTAAAACAGTAAAAATCCTATCAGGATTGTGGCTCCTAGGAGGAAAATGAGAGCGTAATCTTTAATGAGACCTGTTTGTAGATAACTCAATATTTTTCCAAAGAAATTGGTGATGTTTCCCGTGTTGTTGACGGTGGCATCGATGATGGCAAGGTCAAAATGTTTATAGACAAATTCCGATCCTTTGACCATAGGATTGACAATCGTTGCATTGTAAAATTCATCCACATAGTATTTGTTGTAGAGAAGTTTGTAGATAAAGGGGAAGCGTTTGACCAAATTGTACGGGATCTCGGTCTTTTTAAGATAGAAAATTGCTGCGATAAATATTCCAGCCAGCGCTACAACAATCGAAATGCCGATAAGTCCCCACTCTGCACCGAGACTCAGGTGCGCTTCATGGTTCCGGTGGATAACGGGTTCGAGAAAATGGCCGAATTTGTCGAGGTTTTTTCCAAAAACAACCGGGAGTCCAACATAGCCGGCCACAATTGAAAAGAAGGCCAAAATCATCAGCGGAACGGTCATCGAGGGAGGGGATTCGTGAAGATGC
>JAUWVG010000133.1 GCA_030617525.1 Candidatus Aminicenantota bacterium
CTTCTTGGCGAATACCGCGAACACTTCGCTGGCCAGGTGGGGACGATAGAAGAGTGGCCGAAACGAAGTGACCGATTCCTCAAGGGAAGGGGGAACCAAGGTCTATGATTCCCGTAAGCAGGGCGGTGTGACTGCCCGGGGAGTAAAACTCGATCAAAAACCTTACACGCCCCCCAAGCCTACTATGTTCGCCTTACCACCCAGAGATTGGGGGAGCAGAAGGCTTTGGTCCAGTGTTTTGGATGTCAATGGAGACGTTGGTCTTCTCCTGGGCGTGGGTGTCTCGCGTGAACGTTATGGATTCCGGAGAAATCCCTTTGCCTATCGCTGGAGTACGTCATTGGCTTTTGCCACAAAGCTCCAGAATTTTAGGTTTAGCGCAGCATATGATGTCACACGGGAGAATTCCAAAATATTCGGGAGTGTCGAATTCCTGCTCTCCGGGATCGAATCCATGAATTTCTACGGATATGGAGTGGGCCTGTGGATTGCGCCTCTTATTCGGCAGTTGACCATGAGTCTGGCCGTGGCAGGAAGCGATGAGGGACCAAGGGTCTATTTCAGGTTCGGCTTTGGATTCTAAAAGAGTGGCAAATACACAGAGAAAATCCCGTTTGTCACCCTGAGCCAGGCTCTCGCTGGTCTATTATCCGGGATGTGCTTCATTGGATTGATTAATTTTTTAAAATAATCACATAAAACTATCGTTATCAAAAGAACGTCAAAATGATAAGATAAACAAAAAATTTTAAGACTTGGCCCGCTGGAACCCTGGTATGGCAAAACCTGGAAACCTGTTAATATCAAACAATAACCAATATATTTTGAACGGAGATAAAGCAGAATGCAACTAAAACATCGAAGTCGCCACCTTCTTTTTGTATTCTGTATTGCTTTTGGTTTGATGCATATCTTCATGTATCCGCAGCAAGATCAGGACAGCCCTGAAGGGAAAATCATCAAAGAGATTCGCTTTGAAGGGCTTAAGCGGACCAAGGAGTATATCGTCACGCGGGAGTTGATCTCAAAAGTCGGCGAGCCGATGCGCCAAGACAATTTGGATAAAGAACGAAAAGCATTGATGTCTTTGGATATTTTCAGCGAAATGCGTATAGAGCAGGTCGTTAGCGGGGATGAGGTGGTCCTCATCTATCATTTCACAGAGAGTTTCCCTCTTCTGCCATTGCCCGCTTTTAAAATAACCGACGAGAATGGAATCTCCGCAGGATTTAATCTTAAATCCTCTAACCTTTTGGGAAAGAACATCTTTTTTTCCGGTGGTATGGTATTCGGCGGGACAAAAGAGTATGAACTGTGGATCGTCAATCCTTGGTTCGCAGGAAATCACTTTGGATATTCCCTGGAGTATTATCGTCGTGAAAGGGATAATCTCATAACAGACTCGCTCGAAAAATCCAATGAGTTTTATATTTGGATTCGAGGCCGCCTTGGAGAAAGGAGGAGGATCGGAGGAGGATTTGAGAACCTCAATATCAAGAGTGAGCGGCCCGGCACCACTTTGGCCCCGAGTGGCCATGATCATACCGCAAGGTTCAATTTCTTCGTGGGCTATGATAGCAGGGACGAGATTCCTGAGACAAGACAGGGATGGTGGACCGAGGTTGCTTTCGGATATGACTCCACACTATTCAATAGTGCCACGGATTTTTTTCAGGTAGATCTCGACATCCGTCGCTACCAGCCTCTCCCCTTTGGAGATCGGCACAGTCTCGCTCTTTATTCCTTAACGACGTTGAGGACAGGAACCATCGGAGAAAACGTGGCCCCTTGGCAAGCGTTCGGGATAGGCGGAAGCAGCACAGTACGCGGATGGGAATACGCAGCCCGTAAGGGAAAAAACCAGTTCATAAACACCCTTGAATACCGGATTACACTGCTTAAGAGCCGTGCCATCAAATTGCCATTTAACATCGATTACCGTATCGGATTGGGATTTGCTGTCTTCGGGGATCTAGGTATCGGATGGGATGATCCATACCAGTTTAAGTCCAATAATTTCATCGGAGGTGCGGGATTTGGGATCAGGCTTCTGATGCCTGTCCTGGGTATGCTGCGGTTCGATGTCGGATGGGGCCAAAAAGGACAGGGAATCTTCTTACACATTGGTGCCTTCGAGAAACCTGTGATGACGCGCAAGCGGGTACGATAACTTTAATTAGAGGCCCTTGATGAAAGAATAAAGGTATGAAAAAGCAACGCTTAAATTTTTTATCATCCCTTAATCATTTTCTAACAGAAGGCATCTGGAAGATCGATTTAAGCAAATTATCTCCCTTAAAGGCCTTTTTCTTGAAGCATTTGCGAATCGGAATACTAGTGGTCCGAAGGTTCATCAAGAATCGTGTGAAGGTGCGGGCATCTGCCCTTGTCTACGCCACGCTTATGTCCATCGTCCCTCTGCTCGCGGTTGTTTTTTCCCTGTTGAAGGGCTTTGGATACCACAATCAATTAGAGCCTTTTCTCACCCGTATGCTTGAACCCCTCGGAGACCAGGCTATCCAACTCATCGTCCCAAATATCATGAATTTTGTAGGGAGCGCCAAAGTTGCAGCGCTTGGGACCATTGGATTTCTTGTTTTTCTCGTTGCTTCCATATCCATCGTCAAAAACATGGAACTTGCATTCAATGACATTTGGGAGGTCGAAAGCAAACGGAGTTTTCGCGAAGCTATAGAAAAATTGCGATCCTATGGAGCCCTATACAAAAGTAAACGAAAGGACGATGCCATCAGTTTACTCGTGGAGGAGATGCAAGGGCACCACGAAAAGTTATTGAGGGAGGCCTTTCCGGATACCAGTATCCGTGAACTTATGGACCAATTAAATGAAGGACAAGAAAAGACTTAAGAAAATCCTTCGCAGAATTTTATGGATTTTCGCAGGGATTATTCTTGTCATTCTGATCTTTCATACTCCTCCCCTTAGGAACATTGTAAAGGGTTTGCTCTCACGGACCGTGGCCAATCGTGTCGGAGGGGAGATCGACGTTGGTCGCATTCATTACAATTTATTGCGTGGCGAAGTCAAGCTCGAGGACATTATGCTGGTCTCGAGTGGACTGGATGTTCAGGCAGATCGTATCGAGGCCACTTTCTTTTCGGGCGACGGCATCTCCCTGAAGATCGAACATCCCAAGGTTATTATCCGTCCTAAACCCGATGCCCCTAAATCCAAGAGCGATACACCCTCCCGATTTTGGACAATTCTCAAAAGGTTCGACAGTGTGGTCGTTGAAGAAGGGCATTTTGAATTGGGGGATGATTCCTTGGAAACTAAAAAGATCAAGGGATCTATAAGAATTGAACGCCAGAGCTCGACAGATCGGCCTGAGGAGCTGATTTGGTCATTAAACAGTACACTCCAGTATTCCTTTGTTGACAGCAGCCAAATCCCCCTGAAAATAAGTGCGATCCTAGGGATTGAGCAGGAAAATTTATTGATCAAAGAAACCCGGATCGAAACAACTCAATCTTCGCTTGAAACACAGGGTGTTCTTTACCAGTCAGGGCCTTTTAAGGGAAATCTTGAAGGATACATCCAGGTCACCGATGCTCTTGCCAGATCTTTTGGGCTCAACCTTCCAGTGGAAGGCACAGTCAAGGGAAAATTCCAGCTCAATGTCAATGGCTCTGAATTAGATAGCAGCATCGAGTTGGAATCACCGAATTTAATGGTACTGGATTCAGGTCAATGGGAAGCCAGAGCGCAAGCAAGCTTTGATGGCCGAGTTGTCCATATTGACTCATTAATTCTTGACGGCTATTCGGGATCCCTCGAATCTCGGGGGAGCGCGGATTTAAAAAGCAAAGAGGTCAAAGCTCAAATCCACGCCAACAACCTGGATCCCAACTCTCTTTTGTCACTCTGGACAGAAATTCCCATGCCACTTGCCTCTCAGATCGAAGGCGAAATCCAACTTTCTTTGAACGATTGGCAAGCTGACCAAATCAGCGCCAAGGGAGAAATTCGGCTGGAATCTCTCCAAAAGCCAGGCTTACCTCTAGCAGGAAATGTGGAGTTTGAACTTGAAAATGGGCTGCTCAGCATTAAATCAGAGGATTTCAGGATATTCAACAGCCAAATGTCATTTGCGGGGAAACTAAAGCCGGATGACCTGACTGTTAATTACAATCTCAAGTTTCCTCTTTCTGACCTTCCTCAACTCTCCAAAACCTTAAAAACGTCATTTCCGAAAGTGCCGGCTGAAGGATCGCTGAGCATTTCTGGAGAATTGGGGGGAATGCCACAGAATATTTCGGCAACAGCTCGGGTGGAGAGTAAGAACCTGCAGGTAAATTCTACAGATTTTGACCTCACCGCTGAGTTGGAGTTGAATCGACAGGATCTTCAAATCAAAAAAGCCGAAATCGCATCCAGCACTGGACGGATGCAGATCAGAGGCCTGATCCCATTGGGGCAACCTACAAAGAACTGGGATCTATCCGCAACACTTTATTCTTTAAGTCTGCCTGATTTTTCCGAGAAATTAGGCCTCGATTTATCCGTTGGCGGCACCGTTAGGATCCATGGCCCAGCTAAAAAGTTTGCGTGGAATGCCGATATCCGAACTCCATTCCGCAGCTTAGAAGAACCATATCAAAATGGCACGCTTTCCCTGAAAGCAAAGGGGAACGGAAACACTATCGACTGTGAAGAACTCAAGATCGACCTGGGCAACGGAATCCTTATCGCTGCTGGGCAATATCAGAGAAACACAAAAACCATCAAAGGCCAGGTGAGTGGATTCGGATTTCGTGTCGAGGATATTCAACCGTTTGTCAAAGTATTAAATGGCCTGGAGGGAAATATTGGATTGGATGCAGATTTTCAAGGTTCTCTCTCCTCTCCAGATGCCCGATTTGTCCTTAATTTCGATCATCTTTTTCTGAAGGGCACACCGATCCCCGATTTGTCTTTATCCCTAAAAACCGATGGGAATTTTGTTGAACTTGAAGGTTTTTCCGAAAAGAAATTTCTGAGCGGAAGCTGCCATCTTGATGGTGATTTCCCGCTTGAACTCACAGTCGATCTTTCTGCCCTTCCCGCCGATGCTCTGCTGTCTGCCATTCCAGATGTTGCCCAGGTCGGCATTACCTCTGCCAAAGGCATGGTTCATATTGCGATTCCCTTAAGGAATTTGATGGCAATGCAATATCATGCTGAAGTGGAATCCATTGATGGGACTTATATCCAACGAGCTTGGAACCTTGCATCATTTACCATGGACGGAGACTTGGAATCGATACAAGTGGCTGGTTTTCATCTTAAAGAAGACGAGGAATCCGTCGAAATTGATGGCACCATCCCCTTAAATACAGATGGAGACATCGATCTCCAGGTGAAAGGAAGCATGGGCCTCGATCTTCTCAGTCAATTCATCCCACGAATCGAGCTGGGAGGGAAGGCTCAGGCACAACTTCATATAAAGGGAACTAGAAAACAACCAAGGATTTTAGGGGATGCAACTATCAGCCAGTCCTGGGGACGATGGCGGAGCTTTAGTTGGAAAAACCTTGAGTCCCGGTTTTCAGGCGACGAAGATGAGCTCCGATTACACTCTTTTTCCATGGACTTTCTGAATGGCACCGTTAAAATGAACGGCCACATCGACTGGAAAGACTCTGGCATAAAAAGTGACATATCTTATTCATTCGACCAATTAGATATGGGAATTCTTCTTTTTGGCCGAGAGCTTGAAACGATTCCTTCAATCCGGGTTAGCGGGATGGGTGAACTCGCTGCCACGGAAATGGCACTCGCTTCTCTAGTAGGATCGGGAACAATTTCGAGCATCGAGGCAAGCAGGGGTGAGCTCGAAGTATCGCTCGAGAATCCTGTCGATTGGCGTCTTGAACAGGGCTATTTCTCCCATTCATCCGCAAGAATTTTTGGGGAAGGAATAGACCTTAGTCCCAAACTGGAATTCCATGCTGAGAGAACTCCCTTAGAATGGAACGCCAAAGTCCAGGGAAATGTGGATCCTGCCCTGGGAGCCCTCTTTATAGATACAAGCAATCTTCGTTTCTCCGATAGCACGGGTGTGGAACTTGAACTGGAAAGCCAGGGGGGGAAGTTGAGCGGCAGGATCTCAACGGATGGAGGGCAAATAACCATCCTGGATCCTGTTCTTTCTGTCTCTCAGATTCAGACTCAGCTGTCTCTCAATGACGACATCCTGGGGATCACCGAAATATCGGGACAGGTGGGTTCAGGAAATGTCAGCATATCAGGTCAGCTTATGCGCTATGAGGGAGAAACGCTTCCTAAGGCAGATCTTTCTATAGATGCGGAAAATGTTCCGTACCTCATTTCAGCGGGCATTTACGGCGAATTTTCCGGAGATCTGCAGCTTCAAGGAGATCCTCAGAATTATACCCTTAAAGGGGACATCGTCATCCCTCGCATCCTGGTCCGGCGAGAGTTGGACGCGACATCCCAATCTCTGGATTATCTGGAAAGAGAGCTAAAAAGCCTTGAGGAAGAACGATCTTTTTCGGATCGCATTACGCTCGATCTGCACGCGGATGTCCAAGAACTTCAGATTAAAAATTCGATGACCGAACTCTCGGCCT
>JAUWVG010000177.1 GCA_030617525.1 Candidatus Aminicenantota bacterium
TCGAGCAAATACCAGATGGCATAGAGTGCGACTTCCGTTCCCTGGATTTCATTTCCATGGATGTTTCCATCAATGTAGTATCCGGATTTGTGTTCCGCTGGACCAGTTGCGGAATTATTGAGGATAACGGCCCATATTTCACGTTCCTGAAATGTTTTCCCTAGAGATTTGAGTTCCATAAATTCGGGATAGGCGTCTTCAAGAGCCTTTAGAGCCTCGGTGAGTTCTGCATTATCATAAAAATGATCGAAGGAGAGCTTGACTCTAGCGGCCTGCATCTGTTGGGGAATGAACAATCCTAGAGAGAAAACCAATATCGTGAGTAAAACAGCAAATTTTGTTATTTTCATCTTTTTCCTCCTTCTATTGAAGAACAACGGTTGTCTGAACTGGATTCAGCCTTGGCGATTTGGCCGTTACGGTGACCTTCGAACCCTTTTTTCCCTGTATCGTCCATTCAACTTTCTGTGTTTCTCCGCTTCCTCCAATAAATGGGATATTGACAATTGTTTGTCCGGAAAACACATTTTGGTTCTCTCCGGTTTTAAGTTCAACGCGAATCGGCCATGCGGCTTGAGCCCGCCGTCCCTGAGCGGTTGATGTGGGAAACCAACCCGAGTTGGAAAAATAGATTGTGACCTGAAAAATATCCTCATCGAGGGCTTTAACTTGAGTGTCTTTGATCTCAAGGCGGGGGAGTTTGCCCATCAACTGAATGTAGTAATTCGAGTGGAAGTCGATGGTTTCTTTAATATCAGCAGCGGGAGGGATTATTTTTAAGTAGGGAATAAATCCTCCGATATCGACATCGCCGAGTGTGGGGTGTGGATAGGGAGTCCAGTCGACAAATCCATTCCCCATGAGAAAAGAATCCGACCAATCGAGAATATAGGAGTCGGGATGATCATCACCTTGAGCGGCCGTATCTTGAGGCATCTGTTCCATCATTTCGGCCATCCTTTCCAAGGTGACCTGTCCGGATTCAACCATTCCAATGAGCATTGATGCGTTTACGTTGGGAGGGGCTCCCTGGTCCTTTAGGAAGGCGGCAATTTTTTCCTCTCCCAACGCAAGAAAATCTTCGCTGGACATGCTTCTCAGCTTGTCCACGGTTAACGTATCTTTATCGGATTCTTTTTTTGGCTCGGGGATGGTCCAGAGATGCGCCGAAAAAACAGGAACTCCAAGTTGATAATAGCAGTAGGCAGCAAAAGAGCCTTTACTTACGCCTTTAGCACGCTTTTCCAGGTGTTCCAATTGTGCTTCTTTGAGAGCGTCTTTGTACTCTTTCTGTACGGCCTGGATGATGGGCATATCCTGTCTGTCGATACTCATGGCAGGACCGAGTCCAAGCAACATGGCTACAAGACTTTCGTTGATTTCTATCCCCCCTCCAATATTCATTCCTTTGAGAATATCGATGAGTTCCTGCATGCCGTATTCCTTGTCAGGATCCAGACCTAAAAAAGTTACGTAGGGTTCGGGCACCTTAAATCTGTCTGCCGCAGCTTGAGCCTGACCGGTTTGTTGAAGATTGAGAAATGTATTTTCTGTGGAGAAATTGAGAACCATACAGATATTAGGATGAGCAGAAAGAAAGTCAAAGAGAGCGATAACTTCCGGAGCAGAGACCGGCCAGAGTCCGGCGGTTTTAATGTAGTATTCAAAATCATGAGGAAAATTTCTATTGAGTTCGATCCCCCCGGGTGGATCTTCGTTGTACAGCCCATCTTCATCATTGTCCAGACCTTCGGAGTACATTTTATAGATGCCGCTTTCGCCTTTTTTTGGATCTGCCAAGCGCATCAAGCGAGGTTCAGCCGGGTCAGGGATCCATTTTCCCTCCGGATCTTTGACTCTCATTTTTGTGATCATTCCATCTCTGTTAAGGTCGTCGAATCCGTCTTCATCGGTCCGGTTGTCCATATCTTCATCGACAGCCACGGAATTACGTGTGCGTTGGTACCGGATCCTTGCGAAGTACTCTTGTGTCGTATCCGGATTGAGCAAGGGGGCTATGTAGACGGTGTTATCGGAAAGCAGTTGTGTGATATTTTCATCTGATCCGTATTTTGTCAGAAGCTTTTCCGCTAGGAGAAGAGCTGCTTCAGTGCCGACGAGATGAAAGCCTTCTAAATTGGCGGTCACAAAGACAGCAGGCCTGGAATCAGGTTCGGGACTTTCGTTTGTGTCCGCTGCAATCCTGAGCGCCAGTAGATCTGTCTCTTCGACACTCTTTCCGATAGGGATCAATGATGTCAGTTTGGGGTACTTGGAGTTCCAGGATCTGAGAATTGAATTGACATCCTCGGGACGGTGGTAAGTGTCGAATGTCAATTGAGCTGACTGGGCGGCAAAAACTGGAGAAAAACACAGAAAAACTATAAGCAAAAACATGATTCGGCGAGTCATTTTTCCCTCCTTGAATATTCTTACGTTTGAGAAAGTTAAAAGTTATCAAAAGATAATTAAAAATGCAATTTATCGTCGGGCACCAAAAGAAGTGGTTTTCTGAATTTCTTCAGCCTAGCCTTTTCTGTGACGGATCTGGTCAAGGGCTACGGCAATGACGATGATTCCACCGATGATGATTTCCTGTATGTAATTGGGCCAGCCCATCATATTAGAGCCATTCCTCAGGAAAGCCATGATAAAAACTCCGATCATGGACCCAAGGATACTCCCGGATCCTCCGCTTAAACTTCCTCCGCCGATGACAACAGCTGCAATAATGTCGAGCTCCAGGCCAACGGCAACAGTGGGATCACCAACTGTCAACCTGGAAAACTGCATCACTCCACTCATGCCACAAAAAAGTCCTGCTATACCATAAATAGCAGCTTTGGTCCTGTTGATGCGGATTCCACAGAGACGGGCGGTGGCTTCATTGGAACCGATGGCAAAAACATGCCTGCCGAACACGGTGTAGCGCAGCACAACCGCCATAAGAATCGCAAAGATAATCAGGACCCAAACTCCCGGAGCGAGGAGGAGCCAGGGTGGACGTGGGGTTGAGGACATCAGGTCATTAATCCAGGTTAATGGGGCATCTATTTTCTGGTTTTTGGCTATCCATTTTGCGATTCCTCTTGCGATGCCCAGCATACCGAGAGTCACGATAAAAGGGACGAGTCGGAGTTTTGTAATCAGGAAACCGTTAACAAGTCCAACCAATCCACCGGTGAGTATTCCAATAAGGATTGCCAAAGGGAGGGACACTCCCGCATTTATGGCATAGGCTGTTGTGACACTGGCCAGTGCGATATTCGATGCTGCTGAGAGATCTATGCCGCCGCTGATGATGATCAATGTCATACCCAGAGCCCCCAACGCGACGATCACTGATTGAGTGGCTACACTTTTGAGATTGGCTATTCTGAGAAAACGGTCTTGAATTTCTGGCATCGAGGCAAAGATGACGAGGACAAGGATAAGTCCAATAAAAGGACCGATCCAATTCAGGAGAACTTGGACTTGAGCTTGTTTTCCTTTTTTAGGCATGGTTTTGTGTTCCAGAATATTTTCCTTTGGACGTACGCCCCAAGGTTGCAGCGGTCATGATGCCGTGGGCATCCCAATGGTCCACGGGGCGAAGGGAGATAAGTTTTCCTCTGTGGAAGACGGCAATATTGTCGCAAACTCCCAACAGCTCAGGGAGGTAGGCGCTAACAAAAATCACTGACTTTCCTAAAGAGGCCAGCTCTCCTATCCATTCATAGATTTGTGTTTTGCTGAGAACATCAATTCCTCGGGTGGGTTCATCCAGCAGGAGAATATCGGCTTGCTGGTGTAAAAGCCGTGCCAGAGCGACTTTTTGCTGATTTCCTCCAGACAGACAGAGAACCGGTTGATCTGATCCGGGAGTTTTGATGTTCAGTGTCCGAAGAAAATTGTCGATGCTTTTTTTATACTTTTTGAGATTGAGAAACCCAATGGAGCGGTATGGTTCAAAATGGCTGAGAGCGATGTTGTCTGCGATGGAAAGATTTAATGCCAGACCCTCTTTTTGTCTGTCTTCACTCAGATATCCCATGCCCTGCTTAATTCTCGACCAAGGAGCTGATTTGAGGGATGAAAGATAACCCACTTTGATCTCTCCTTTGAGTACAGGCTCGAGTCCAAAAATGGTGCGCAGCACATCGGTTCGTCCGGCTCCAACAAGACCTGCAAAACCCAGAATTTCTCCTTTATGGAGATGGAGATCAATATCGGCGGTCATCTTTCTTCCTCTTAACCCTGTCAGCGAGAGGGACACCTCCTTGATTTCGTGTTGCGTCCTTGGAAACATTTTTGTGAGCTTCTGTCCCACCATGAGCTGAATAATGTTTTCAAGAGATTCATCCTGGATGGTCCCGGTATGAATTTTTTTCCCATCTCTAAGGACGGTATATCGGTCTGCCACTTTTTTGATTTCTTCAAGAAAATGACTGATATAGATAATGCTTACTCCCTGTTTTTTCAGGTCGCGGATGATTTTAAAAAGGATTTCGCTGTCCTCCAACGAGAGACTGCTCGTAGGTTCATCCATAATCAGGATTTTTGCTTTATCAACCAGAGCCCGGGCGATTTCGACAATTTGTTTGATTCCGACACTTAACTCCTTGATGGGTGTGTCCAGTGGAATATCAGAGTGATTCACCATTTCCAGGGCATTCTGCGCCGCCCGCCTCATTTCCTTTTTCCTCAAAAAGGGGCCGGATTTAATTTCTTTGCCCAACATAATATTTTCTTCGACCGTAAGATGAGGGGCAAGATTGAGTTCCTGATAGATCATAGAAATCCCGGTATTGCGGCTGTCCAGGGGGTTTGATGGTGAAAAAGGAAGACCGGCAAAGGTTATGTCTCCCGCATCCTGACGGAGAGCCCCACTCAGTATTTTGACCAGCGTGCTTTTGCCCGCCCCGTTTTCACCGATCAGGGCATGGACTTCACCTTCCTGAAGGTCAAAAGTAACTCTATCCAGAGCTTGTGTTGATCCAAAACTTTTGCTGATGTCCTTCATCAACAAGAGTGAGGTAAAAGACGATTGTGATTCCATCAATTCAGATAGGGAGAGAGGTCAGGGGAGAGGAGTGCTTTCATCTCAGGCTCGGACATATTATCCGCAGTGATCAAATGAACACCTGTATCGACCCTCTTATCGATCTCCTGTCCTCGCAGATGGAGGACCATTTGTTTCACTCCCAAGTATCCTATTTTCATAGGATTTTGGAGGACAAGGCCGTGAATGTGCCTGTCCTTAAGACCCTGGACAAGCTTTGGACTGCTGTCAAACCCAATGAAAATAATATTTCCCGCCTGGTTTGCCTCCTGGAGAGCCCTGAGGGTGCCGAATGTACTGGATTCATTCGGACAAAAAATGCCCTTCACGTCAGGAAAACGGTTAAGCAGATTTTCGGCCAGTTGAAAAGAAGTCTCGGTCGTTGCTCCTGCATATTGATCTTCGATTAAGAACGTGATGTCTGGATAGTCCTGTTGAATAGTCTCCAGAAATCCTTTTTCACGGTTTGTCGTGCTGGCGGATCCTACCTGATAGCGGATCAGAAATATTTCCCCTTTTCCCTGGAGAAGCTCTGCCATTCTGTGAGCTGCAAGGACGCCCCCCAAATAATTATTGGTGGCCACATAGCTGATATAATCCTCTCCTTGTAGGGCAGAATCGATGATGACGACAGGGATATCTCTGTCAAGAGCATCCCTCACCGGACGAACGAGCGCCCTATCGTCCAGAGGAGCCAATACGATACCGTCCACCTTAAGGTTGATGAAGTCTTCCATGACAGTGATCTGCTGGGAGCGGTCGTCCTCTTTTTGCGGTCCATTCCAGTATATCTTTACATCCATTTCCCGGGAAGCTTTGATAGCTCCTGCATGGATCGCTTTCCAGAATTCGTGTGT
>JAUWVG010000136.1 GCA_030617525.1 Candidatus Aminicenantota bacterium
TGGATTTTTCAAAATTGCGTCGAGCACGGGCAGATTGTAACAGAGCGTTTTTCCCGAGGCAGTGGGGGTGACAACAACGACGTTTTTTCGCTCGTGGAGAAGCTGCCAGGATTGGAGTTGATGTGTGTAGAGTTTGGAAAAGCCTTTTTCCTGTAGCACTTCGACCAGGGCCGGATGGATTTCTTCTGGATATTCCCTGTATTTTCCCTCTTGAACAGGGATATGTTTGATCATGGTGATTGAGTTCGTATGGAGGCTCGATTTTTTCAGTGTTTCGAGGGCTTTAAGAAGTTGGCTTTCTCTACTCATTCTCTTGTCCTCTTTCTCATTGTCCTGTATTTTTCTTATCTTAATATGTGTTTGAGGCATCGTCAACGGTTCTAGGTTGTTTGAAAAAAATGGTGTGTTAAAATGGGAGGTTATGCTCGAAGAAATTAAGATACTGAAAGCCGCTCAGCACAACTTGAAGAAGATCGATGTCACACTGCCGCGCAATCAATTGATTGTCATCACCGGGCCGAGTGGATCAGGGAAATCTTCTTTGGCCTTTGATACTCTTTTTGCTGAAGGTCAGAGACGGTACATCGAGTGTCTGTCCGCTTATGCCCGTCAGTACATAGAGCAGTTGGAAAAACCCGAAGTGGAAGCTATTGAAGGAATTTCCCCCTCCATTTCCATAGATCAAAGGACAATTTCCTCAAATCCTCGTTCTACCGTAGGGACGGTCACCGAAACTTATGATTTCCTTAGACTTCTGTTTGCCAAAGTCGGAATGCCTTTTTGTCCACGATGCGGGCGAAGAGTCAGCACCCAAACATCCCAACAGATATTGGAGAGAATTTCTGAATCTTTTCCAGCTGAAAATGTAAAAATATTATCTCCGGTTGTAAAAGGCCGAAAAGGGGAATACCATCGCTTGTTTGAAAGGCTGCAAAAAAAAGGATTTTTGCGGAGCCGGATTGATGGCCAAATTCGCGAACTAGACGAGGACATCGTCCTTGAGAAGACGAAAAAACATCATATTGAAGTATTGATTGACGAAATCAATGTGAATCCTTCATCTATAGATCGATTGAAGGAAGCTGTTGACATGGCTCTAGAGCTGGCTGGGGGAGACCTGCTCCTTTTGAAAAAAGATGGAAAAGAATTTTATTATTCCCTAAACCTCCTCTGCCCCTATTGTGACATCAGCCTGCCCGAACTGGAGCCCCGGTCCTTTTCTTTTAACAGTCCCTATGGCGCTTGTCCCAAATGTCAGGGCCTTGGTTTTCAAACAATCCATGATGAATGGGGCGAGTCTGTATTAACAGATGAACCATGTTCTCGATGTAAAGGGAGCCGGCTCAGGGAAGAAAGTCTGGCGGTTAAAATTGGTGACAGAAACATTTATGAGCTGAGCAAGTTGCCTGCCGATAAACTTTTTGAAAAACTGTCAACTTTAAATTTTGATGACTCCCGTAAGATCATTGCTAATAAGATTCTGAAAGAAATTCTTCCGCGTCTCCGTGTGATAAAGGATTTAGGTATGTCCTATTTGCAGTTGACTCGCCCGAGCTCTTCCCTTTCAGGAGGTGAGGCCCGTCGTGTTCGTCTGGCGACACAAGTGGGAGCCAGGCTGCGGGGTGTTCTCTATGTGTTGGATGAACCCACCATAGGACTCCATCAGAAGGACAATGGCAAACTCATATCACTTTTGAGGGAGATCCGGGATCAGGGAAATACTGTCGTTGTGGTCGAACACGATGAACAAACCATTCGTGCGGCAGATTTTCTGCTGGATCTAGGACCAGGTGCAGGAGAGGAGGGAGGATGGAAAGTGGCGGAAGGAACTCTCACACGAATCCTTTCTTCCGAAGACTCGTTGACATCAAAATATTTGACAGGAGAGAAAACCATCCCTGTTCCAGCCAAGAGGAGAAAACCTCAGGGATGGCTCACGATTTTAAAGGCATCCGAACACAACCTTAAGCAGATAGATGCCCGAATTCCCCTTTCAGTTTTGACAACGGTTACAGGAGTCTCGGGTTCCGGGAAGAGCACCTTGATCTATGATATTTTATTCAAATCGCTCTCAAATATTCTCTACAAGGCCAAGCAGAAACCGGGTCAACATGAATCCATCCTGGGTGTCGATTTGATCAATAAAGTGATCTCCGTTGACCAAAAAGCTATCGGCCGGACACCTCGCTCAAACCCCGCAACTTATACGGGCGTGTTCACAGCTTTGAGACAGCTGTTTTCGATGACACAGGAAGCAAGAATACGCGGGTATTCCGCCAGCCGTTTCAGTTTTAATCTATCTGGAGGGCGCTGCGAGGAATGTCAGGGGGCCGGCGCAAAAAAAATTGAAATGCATTTTTTACCGGATGTCTTTGTCACTTGTGAGCGCTGCCGGGGACTTCGGTACAATCGGGAGACACTTGCTGTCCAGTACAAGGGGAAAAACATTGCCGACTACTTGGAAATGACCGTCGATGAAAGCTATCCGTTTCTCAAGGCCCATCCCCAACTCAAAAGAAAGTTGGAAATCCTCCGGAGAGTGGGGCTGGGGTATATTCGACTCGGTCAGCCAGCGCCGACTTTGTCAGGGGGGGAAGCCCAGAGGATCAAACTGACCAAGGAACTCGGACGAAAGAACACTGGAAGCACTCTCTATCTTCTAGATGAACCTACTACAGGACTTCATTTCGATGACGTGAGAAAACTTCTGGAAGTTTTGGCAGAGTTGGTTGAGCTTGGGAATACGATTGTTATCATCGAACACAATCTTGATGTTATAAAAGTTTCCGATTATATTATTGATTTGGGACCGGATGGAGGGGAAGGAGGCGGTCAAATTGTTGCCCAAGGCCCTCCAGAAAAGGTCGCCCGATCCAAGAAGTCACATACAGCCCATTATTTAGAAATGGCCTTATCAAAGGGAAATTGAAAAAATGGCATTCCAAAACATTTTAGGAAACAGAAGAGTCAAGACGATTCTATCCAAGGCACTGCAGAGGAACAGAGTTCCTCACTCTCTTCTCTTTGTCGGGCCCGAAGGGGTGGGAAAGATGGAGACGGCTCTGGTTGTGGCGAAGGCCCTCAACTGTCTTCAAAAATTTGATGATTCCTGTGAGGAATGTACATCGTGTGTGGCGATTAACAAGAAGAATTTTCCGGATGTCATGGAGGTGTCACCTCAAAAAGATGTGATCAAAATTGAGCAGATGAGACTTCTGAAGTCGACGGCCTATCTCAAACCCATGGTGGGCAAAAAAAGGGTGTTCATCATTTCAGATGCCGAGAAAATGAGAGAGGAGGCCTCAAACTCCCTTTTGAAAATTCTAGAAGAGCCACCCTCCTTTTCTCACATTTTTTTGTGTACAAACAATCCCTATCTGATTTTGCCAACCATAAAGTCCCGCTGTCAAGTTCTGTCTTTTGCGCCTGTTTTCAAGGAGGATATAGAGAAGGTCCTGTTGGAAAAAGGGTATGAAGCAGAACAAGCAAGAGTAATATCTCTGGTGGTTCGTGGGAATTTAAAATACGCTTTAAATTTAGACTGGGAGGATTTACAGGAAAAAAGACAGAAAGCTTGGCAGGTTTTGTTTGCCTTGATTAAAAAAGAAAATGCCTCTGTATTTTTAAAGGAATTTTCCTCTTCTCGCTTTCTGGGCAGACAAGAAATTGAGCAAATTTTTGAGCTCCTCTCCTCTTTCTGCCGCGATATTGTTTTGATCAAAGAGGAAGGGGATTTGAGCCACATCATGAATCCTGATTATGGACAAGACTTACGGGAAGTATCCGGGCTTCTGAGTTTGGAACACACTCTGGATTTCTTGAGAAAAATAGACTATAGTCTTTATGCTTTGCAGAAAAATCTTAATGTGAATCTTCTCATAAGCTCTCTATTTTCACACTTTATGGAATAACATTATGTCTGAAATAATTTGTGTCACATCCGAACGTTTGGGCCGAGTATTCAGAGCTAAGAAGGAAGATGAGGAACTGAAAAAGGGAGACAAGTGCATTGTTGAGATTGATTTGGGTGAAGAACTTGCAGTTGTAATCCATTCTCCACGCTTAGCCTGTGAAATGCCAAAATCTTCCAAAGATGCCGTGAAGATTGTTCGCAAAGCCACAGTGGAAGATGAGGAGAAATTCCGGCAACTCGAAAAAAAAGAAGTGAAGGCCTTTGGATTTTGTTTAGAAAAGATCAAGGTCCGGAATTTGCCCATGAAATTAATCAAAGTGAGATATTTTTCTAATGAAAAAAAAGGAATATTTTATTATACAGCAGACGGCCGTGTTGATTTTAGACAGCTCGTTAAAGATCTGGCTAAAGAATTCAGGATGCGCATAGAGATGCGTCAGATCGGAGTCCGGGATGAAGCAAAAATGATAGGAGGATTAGGCGTTTGCGGGCGCCATCTCTGCTGTGCCAGCTTCATGACGAGCTTTGAGCCCGTGACAATTCAAAAGGCAAAAAAGCAGCGAATTGCGATTAATCCTACAAAAATCTCTGGATTGTGTGGGCGGCTGATGTGCTGCCTCGCATTCGAGGATGAAAGCCGCGGCCGACTCTATGCTGACGAAGAAAAAGTCGAAGAGGATTAAAAAGAAGGAAGAGGATATCCGGGGGGGATATCCTCTTGACGGAATGAAAAAGGGGGGCTTTATTGGTGTGAATCGATTTGAAACTGCACTTTGCTTGAGGCAGCGATGAGGCTTCCTTCCTGAGAAAAAGCCTTCACTTCCCAAGAATAATTTTCGCCGGCTTTCAAAAGGTCTTTTATCTCCTCAGGGAGAGAGATGGACGTACGTGTTGTGGGGGCACTCCACAGAAGGTTGTCTTTGTAGATATAGATTTTGTATTCAACGCCTTCTCCGAGATTATCCCACCTGAATTCCGAAGGGACAGTTTGAGTGTTTTTGACCGGAGAAATCAGAGAGAGTGAACCACCTCGGACAGCTTGGCTGTCCATAACAAATTGGGAGGTTGGAGATTTAATGTGGGGGGCAATCCCAAACACTACGATAAGGAGGGCACAGGCTGAGATTGCGGCCATGGTCCACTGTTTGGGTGTGAAAAAAGAGAATAATTGTTCGAAAAAAGAACCTCGTGTTCGTGCTTCTTCGGATTCTCTTCTCTGGTCATGAAAAATCTCATTCCCCTTGGATTTGATAACTGAAATCAGTGAGTTGCGTTCTTCGACTTTTTCGAAGCAGCTGGAGCAGTTGAAGTAGTGGTTCTCGAAAATTTCTTTCTTTTCTTCTGACAATCGGTTAAGCAAGTAACTGTCAATGTGTTTCTCAAAATTGCATTCTTTCATATCCATCACCTTTGTATTAACATCAACCCTTTAGTCGGCTTGAGTGGAAAATAAATTGAAAAAATAATCATTTTATTACCATTTTTCTCAGAAGCTTCTGGGCATAGTTCACCCGCTCGCTGACTCGTCTAGGTGAGATGTTGAGATGTTGTGCGACTTCATCCCGCGAAAGATCCTTATAATAGTAAAGGTATAAGACTTCTTTATACTTTGGCTTCAGCTGTTCCAACAGGCTGGCCATATGTTCGGCTCGCTCCTCTTCCTCGACATTCTGGTGGGGGGTTGAAAAGGGATTGGGTTCAGGAGCATGTTTTAAGACTTTGCTCTTTCTCCGGATATAATCGATGATCCTTCGGCTTGTGATCGTGTAGATGAAAGTCCCTATGGATGATTCCCCGCGAAATTCCGACTTTTCTAATTTTTCTATCACGTTGAGCAAAACTTCGTTGACGACATCTTCCCATTCGGGAGTTTGCGCTCCGATGGATTTTTTCACCTTGAAACTAATGATAGGTCTGTACTTGGCTACGATCTCATCGATGTTGAGCGTATTGTCTTGTTTCCTCACGATTTTTTCATTATATAAGTTAGGATGACGTGAAACAAGAGTGCCGTTAGTTTGTAGTCTCATAGTCTTTCATTAATTTGGTCGAAGACACATTGGAAAAATTGAAAAATGTTTTTTTTCAACTTGTTTTCAAACATCTCGGGATCCATCCGACTAAAATTTTGAAAGAGATAAGGAGAACAGCTTATGGAAGAGACAAGACCAATAAATGACCAGCGAATTTGCCATATCAACAATGAAGAAAATTTTTTCTTGTTAATAGAGCAGCGGTACAAGGAGCAGGGATATGAGCTCCTGGAAACATGCAGTCAAAATCAACACGCGCATAAAGTTTCCGAATTCTCTCGAAAACAAAAAAACAGGGACAAGGATCTTGAAGTGCAAAGAGAGGACCCCTTCGGCCTCGAAGCTGTTTTTTCTTTCTAGCCAGAATAATTCATAAAACTGCGATCCCTTCACCTATTTTCAATGAGAGCCTCTGCTAAAAATTCGGCAGTGTGTCTAATATCATAGGTGTGTTTATCGTCTTTGAGGGAGGCTTTGAGTTGAAAAACACAGCCGGGACAATCTGAAGCTATTGTTTGTGTTTGGCTTTCAAGGATTTTATCTTTCTTCTTCTGCCAT
>JAUWVG010000149.1 GCA_030617525.1 Candidatus Aminicenantota bacterium
CTTTTTCAAAACCTAAACACGGCTGGCAACCCAAAGAGAAAAATCGGTTTCAGAGACGGCTCCGCTCATTCGATCTCTTTCGCTCCCTTTATGGACAATGACAAATGTGGGCACGCCTTGCACGCCGAAGCCAGCTGCCAGCTCCTGATGATTGTCGACATTGATTTTAATGACCAAAATCTCACCGGCTCGTCTCGCTGCAAGGCTTTCGATGATTGGGTTCATCATATTGCAGGGTGCACAGGTCGGTGAATAAAAATCTACAAGGACCGGGAGTGAAGCTTCATACAACAGTTTATGCGTCTGCTCAGGAGTCGGTTCAAAAACAGTTCCCGGCTTAGGAAGCAGACTCTTGCAGCGCCCACACACAACCTTTTTTCCCTGATCACTGAGAGGATAATTATTCGTAGCCGCACAGTTGGGACATGATACCTTAAGTTTTTCAGTCAACTCTTTATCTCCCACTCAATTTTTTTCGCGAAAATGTGAATATAGCACATGCCTCTAAACAGCACAAGACGCCATGGGGAGATACCATTTCTGTGATTCTTTTTTAGAGTTCTGGGAAGATGATGGAGAAATCCGTATCGGAGAACGAGCGGGCATGGTTCATTTCCCCAAAGGGAAATGAGAGAGAGGACGGAGATCGAGTGAGTTTTCCTCGCTGGGGAAAACGCAACGTGGTTTCTTTTCACTTCACAGAACTCGTTCTTGATATCACGGAAATGGGGATGCTTCATCTAACCATTCATTGCTTTTTTACGCCAGGGGATTTACAATGCAGCAGAGTATAGACTCATCTTTTTTGAGGAACACATGAATAAACTTGATGTTATTTTTTATCCAAAAACCATCGCTATCATCGGAGCCTCACGAAAGCCCGGAAGCGTAGGACATTCACTCCTGGCTAATTTGATCGACAGCCGTTTCCAAGGCATTGTCTATCCTGTCAATCCCAAAGCTAAAGGCATACTGGGAATCAAATGTTACCCCAATGTTATTGAAATTCCAGATGTTGTAGATTTGGCTGTGATCATTGTTCCGGTTCAATTCGTCCCGGAGGTTTTAGAAGAATGCGGAAAGAAAGGAATAAAGGGCGTTATAATCATCACTGCCGGATTTAAAGAAATCGGTGGAGATGGCATAGAGGCCGAAAAAAATGTCAAAGAGATCTGTGCAAAATACAACATCTCTCTTGTCGGCCCAAACTGCTTGGGTGTAATGAACACATCTCCTCATTCATCTATGAATGCCACATTTGGCACTCAGATGCCTCGAGAAGGAAATATTGCCTTTATGTCACAAAGCGGAGCCCTCTGTGTTGCTGTCCTGGACTATGCCAAGGAGGCAAACGTTGGATTTTCTATGTTTATCAGCATGGGAAATAAAGCAGGAGTCAACGAAAATGAGCTCCTTCTCTATCTGAAAGAAGCCAAAAACACCGATGTCATTTTGATGTACCTCGAAGATCTCGTGAATGGAAGAGAATTTATGTCCATCGCCAGAAAAATCACCAGCCACCCCACAAATCCCAAGCCGATTATAGCCCTAAAGGCCGGCCGGACACGTTTAGGAGCTAAAGCCGCTTCGTCCCACACAGGATCTCTGGCCGGATCGGACAAAGTTTATGATGCCATCTTCGAGCAGTGTGGAGTGCTTCGAGGAAACACCCTGGAAGAAGTCTTTGACATCGTAAAGGCCTTTTCCAGTCAACCCAAACCCCAGGGAAGCAATGTTGTGATTATAACGAACTCGGGAGGCCCGGGGATTCTTGCCACAGACGCTCTTATCCAAAACGGACTGGAAATCGCTCCTTTTTCGCCAAGTTTAAAAAAAAAGCTCAAGACAATCCTGCCGCCCACTGCCAATATTAACAATCCTATTGATCTGATCGCAGAGGCTCAACATGAGCTTTATGAAGCCGCTCTTCGAGAAACACTCACTCAAAAAGACATTCATTCCGCTCTTATCATTCTCACACCTACAGCCTTCACAAATGTGGAGAAAATTGCAAAAACCATTGTCAATGCAGCCAAGATCTACAACAAACCTGTCCTCTGCTGCTTCCTCGGCATCTATGACGTGTCAGGAGGCATCAATATCCTTGAAGAAAACGGGATCCCGACATACAGATTTCCTGAATCCGCCGCACGCGTCTTGGCGGAAATGACAAAATTCACAGAGTGGCTCAGCCGTCCTAAAACCGGAATCAAAAATTATAAGGTTAACAAATCCAAAGCCAAAGAGATTTTTGATACAGTGAGGAAAGAGGGGCGATCTTTCCTCTTCGAACAGGAAGCCTATGATGTGCTGAAAGCGTATAAATTCCCTGTTATTCGATCCCAAATTGCCACCAGTGAAAAAGAAGCACAAGATGCTGCCCAAACCATCGGTTTCCCTGTTGTCCTTAAAATCGTCTCTCCGGACATCCTCCATAAAATAGACTTTGGAGGGGTTAAACTCAACCTTCAAAACAAGATTGAAGTAAAAGCAGCCTATCAAGATATCCTCAAAAATGTCCGAAAAAGAAAACCCAATGCTAATATTGTTGGCGTGATCGTGGAAGAAATGGCAGGAAAAGGAAAAGAAGTCATCCTGGGCATGAACAGAGATCCCCAGTTTGGTCCAACCTTAATGTTCGGACTCGGAGGTATATATGTTGAGGCTCTTGAGGATGTCACTTTTCGGCTTGCGCCCATCAGAGAATTGACAGCCGATATCATGATTAAAAAAACCAAAACATATAAGCTTCTTCAAGGCTTCCGCGGAGATCCTATCTATGATACAGAGGCCATCGCTGACTGTCTAAAGAGACTATCTCAACTTGTTACAGACTTTGACGATATCCAGGAATTGGATTTAAATCCGCTAATCGTCTATGAAAAAGGAAGAGGATGCTCCATTGTCGATGCACGAATCATCCTGTCCTAAGATAATTTCATCACCCACTGATTTCAAAGCATCCCTATTTCCGTGATATCAAGAACGAGTTCTGTAAAGTGATTCGAAATTGGGATGATTTTCAAATTGCTGTCTTGCGTACTCCATGAACCTCATCTATAATACGTGTTGTCTGTTTTTCTGATTGTCCTAAAAAAATGAGTTGTTTTCATGAGCTTTTTTAAAAAAACAAAAAAAAATAAAGCCTGCGTTATCGGATTGGATGGCGTTCCCTATTCTCTTTTAAAAGACCTCACGCATAGGGGTGTAATGCCGGCTTTTGCTCAACTCATCGAGAGGGGTTCTCTCCACAAGATGAAGGCTAGCCTCCCTGAAATATCAGCAGTAAGCTGGACAGATTTTATGACAGGGACAAACTCCGGAACACACGGCATTTTCGGCTTTACAGATCTTAAAGACAATTCATACGACCTTAAATTCCCCAACTTTTCTGATATGAAAGAAGTCACGTTCTGGGACACCCTCGGCCAGAACAAAAAAAAGAGCATCATCATTAACCAACCATCCACATACCCAGCCCGCCCTATTAATGGTGTGTTGATATCCGGTTTTGTCGCCCTGGATTTATCCAAAGCTGTCTTCCCCCGAACTCTTGAAGACACCCTCAATCAAATGGATTACCACATCGATATCGACACGCTAAAATCCCGGGAAAACCATGATTTTCTATGGGAGGAATTATCAAAAACTCTGGCCGGACGTCAGAAAGCGTTTGATTATTTTTGGAAGGAAGACTGGGATTTTTTTGAGATCGTCATCACTGGAACAGACAGGCTCCATCATTTTCTCTGGGATGCCTATTCCGAAAAAAACCATGTCTATCACCAAAAATTTCTCGACTATTACCGTCAAATAGACCAGTTTTTAGAAAAGATTATAACGTCATTCCAAGACTTGAGCGGAAACTTAGACGGATTATACATTCTCTCCGATCATGGATTTACAGGCATAAAGCAGGAAGTATATCTCAACGTCTGGTTGGAAAAGGAGGGGTACCTTTCGTTTCAAACCTCATCGCCCGAGAGTCTCAAGGACATTACACCTTCATCAAGGGCCTTTGCTATGGATCCCAACCGGATCTACCTTCATGGCAAAGACAAATTCCCAAATGGATGTCTCAATCCTGAGGAAAAGGATTCATTAAAAACCGAAATCGCAGCAAAATTAGAAAATTTAGAGTACTTGGGACAAAAAGTGATACGCAGGGTTTTTGACACCAAAGACATCTACTCGGGACCTTTTTGTGCGCAGGGTCCTGATTTGATTGTGGTTTCCGAATATGGATTCGACATGAAAGGTTCAATCAAAAAGAAAGACATTTTTGGCCGATCCAATCTACAGGGTATGCACACGTGGGACGATGCCTTTTTCTGGTCGCGTAATCATGTAGATTCTGATCTCTCCATATCAGATCTTGCACCTATTTTAATGTCCCGTCTCATATGAGTCCAAAATGACCAAAAAATACACATTAAAATATAAAAACAAACAACAAAATCTGCGCTCCCTTCTCCCTTCACTCCGCCAAAAAAGCAGCTTTTTCTTTTTAGCTGTCGTATTTCTCGCCCTCCCTCTCCATGCCTATGTCGGACCGGGAGCCGGATTCGCCTTTCTGTCGTCATTTTTGGTCCTTTTTCTCACATTTTTTCTTGCAGTATTTTCTTTTCTGTCCTGGCCGTTTCGATTTTTCTTCCGTTTAATTCGAGGTCAAAAAGCTTATAAGAAAAGCCTTGTTGACAGATTGGTTATTGTCGGTTTGGACGGAATGGATCCAGAGCTCACAGAAAAATTCATGTCTGAAGGGAAGCTTCCAAATTTTTCAAATCTCAAAAAAACCGGATGCTATTCTCCTTTGGAGACGACCATTCCATCCATTTCTCCCGTAGCGTGGTCATCATTTATGACAGGATGTCATCCGGCCAAACACAATATTTTTGATTTCCTCAGCCGGGATCCTAAATCTTACCTTCCCGAACTCTCTTCCGCACGGATCGGGAAACCAAAACGAGTCCTGTCTCTGGGAAAATACAATATTCCTCTGTCCAAGCCAGAAATAAAAGGAATGCGAAAAAGTGTTCCCTTTTGGAAAATACTCGGAGAAAACGGCATATTCAGCACAATTCTCAGGATTCCCATCACATTCCCCCCTGAGAAATTCAGAGGTCATCTTCTTTCGGGGATGTGCGCTCCGGACTTAAAGGGAAGCCAGGGAACGTTTTTTTTCTACACTGAAGATAGCGAAAAATTAAAAAAACGCGAAGGCGGGGAGAACATCCACGTCACAAAAAAGAACAACGTTATTCATACATACATATCCGGCCCGGAAAACACGATGCTCAAGAACGCCGAGGAACTCCGTCTCCCCCTGACGATCACAATCCATGAAGGAGAGAACAGTCCAGTCCAAATCGAGGTCTCAGATCAAAAAATCAATCTTGATCCCGGAACATTCTCCGGTTGGACCAAGCTGACCTTCAGGCCGGGTTTGGGAATCAAGGTCAGAGCCATCTGCCGTTTTTACGTGACTCAAATCCACCCTCATTTTGAGATGTATGTCACGCCGCTCAACATCGATCCGGAAAAACCGGCATTACCCATATCTCACCCTTATATCTATTCCGTTTACCTCGCCAAACTCTTAGGGAGTTATGTCACGCTGGGAGAAGCCAACGATACATGGGCCCTCAATGAGAAAGTTCTTTCGGAGGAGGCTTTTTTAGAACTGTCCTATGCTAACCACCATGAATGGGAAGAGATGCTGTTTAATGCCATGGACAAGACCAAAAAAGGCACCGTGATCAGCTGGTTCGAAACGACTGACAGCCTTCAGCATATGTTTTACCGGTATCTGGATGAAAAACATCCCGCGCTCAAAACAGACCAGGCAAAAATGAGTGCTGCTGTCATAGAAGACCTGTACAAAAAAATGGATGTCCTTATCGGAAAAGTTTTGGCCAAGTTGGATAAAAAAAGCTGTTTGATCATCATGTCCGACCATGGAATGAAATCATTCCGCCGGGGTATCAATATCAACTCCTGGCTCTACTTAAACGGCTATCTTTCTCTTAAAGAGGGAAAAGAAGACAGTGAGGAATGGTTCAAGGATGTTGACTGGTCCGGAACCAAAGCCTATGGCTTAGGATTGGGTGGGATCTACATCAATCAAAAAGGACGAGAAAGCCAAGGCATTGTTTCCCCCGGAAAGGAGACTCAAACACTTAAACATGAGATCGCACAAAAACTGAGCGAACTCAAAGATGAAGACAGCGGCCAAAACACCATCAACAAAGTATTTGACAGAGATGAACTCCCACAGGGTCCGTATCTTGATAACTGTCCCGACTTCATCGTGGGATACAGTGAAGGCCACCGCGTTTCTTGGGATTCCGTAACAGGAAAGGTTAACTCCACCATTATTGAGGACAATACAAAAGCCTGGAGTGGGGATCA
>JAUWVG010000012.1 GCA_030617525.1 Candidatus Aminicenantota bacterium
AGTGCAACAGAAACGCTCTCACAGGCCTCTCACAAACTCACCGAAACGATGTACCAGCAGGCCAGCGCCAGTCAGCAGCAGGGCCCTGAGGCCCAGGATGATGCTCATGGAGATGCTCAAGGTCAACAGCAGGAAGACAAAGCCGAAGAAGAAGTCATCGATGCCGAAGTTGTCGATGAAGAAGAAAAATCATAAACTGTTCTGATAAAGTTGAGATGGCCGGTTGAGTCACTCTAGACATGAAAAGATGAGATTGTTCACTGAATCACGGGGAATACTTGACTAATCCGGCCATCTAGACTAACAATATTGATTGGGTGATCTGATGGCAAAAGATTTTTATAAATTACTCGGTGTCAGCCGGTCCGCATCTGTGGCGGATATCAAAAAAGCCTACAGGAAACTGGCACGAAAATTCCATCCTGATCTTAATCCGGGCGATAAAACCGCAGAGTCTAAATTCAAGGAGATTCAGGAAGCCAATTCTGTCCTCTCCGATCCGAAGAAAAGAAAACAATATGACCAGTTCGGATTTGTGGGAGATGTCCCTCACGGAGGTCCCCGGCGGGGTCCTCAATCTTCCGGATTTGAAGGTTTTGATTTTTCTAATTTTGGAACGTCTTCGTTTAGAGATTTTTTTGAAAATGTGTTTAGTGGCTCGGTCTCAACTCCGCAGGCAAGGCCAGATAGAGGGCAGGATCTTCTCTATTCCATGCGGATCGGATTTATGGATGCAATCCATGGTTTAAAGACACGAATTCAACTGACACGAATGGTGTCCTGTTCCAATTGTCACGGAAATGGTTTTATCAGAAGTCAAGGACAGCAGACATGTCCCACCTGCAAAGGAACAGGACAGGTTAATATGCAGAGAGGTGCCATGAGGTTTGCCACGACCTGTCCCACATGTGGGGGGAGTGGAAGGACACCTGGAACACAATGTCCTGTATGTCACGGCAGCGGAGCGGAACAAAAAACCCAATTCATCAGTGTGAGGATTCCAGCAGGAGTGGGCTCGGGTTCAAAGGTGCGGATTCCCGGAAAAGGGAATGCCGGGCGGATGGGAGGCCCCACAGGCAATCTGTTTATCACGATCGAAGTGGAATCTCACTCTTTTTTCAATCGACAGGGGTCAAATATTTATATCGAGGTTCCCATCACAGTTCCTGAAGCCACACTTGGTGATAAGATTGAAGTTCCCACTCTCAATGGACAATCCACTATCAAAATCCCACCGGGAACGAAATCCGGACAAAAATTCAGACTCCGGGGAAAAGGAGCTCCAGTTCTCGGGAAAAAAGCTCATGGTGATCAATTTGTTGAAGTGACAATCGTCCCGCCATCTTTTAAGGATCAAAGAATTAGAGAGATTATGAAAAAACTTAAAAAAATATCCGATATAAATCCGCGTGAAAAAATGGGATTATATAAAAAATGAGCTCTAGAAACGATCCAAAAAATTATCATCACATCAGCCATGTTGCCAGGATGTACAATGTCCACCCGCAGACGTTGAGGTTGTATGAAAGGGAAGGGCTGCTGAAGCCATCCCGGAGTGAAGGAAATACGCGGCTGTATTCGGATAATGATTTGATACAGCTGGAGTTGATTCTTAATCTGACACGAGATCTCGGTGTCAATCTTGCAGGAGTTGAAGTTGTCCTCAATATGAGAAAAAAAATCGAGCAGATCGAGTCCGAAGTGAATGAATTTTTGGATTATGTCCGAAGTGAATTTTTTGAAGGCCGGGAAGCTGAATTTGAACAAAGGAAAAAAAGCCTGGTCCGCATGAGCCCGGCAAAGATCATCTTGATCGAGCGCGAGGAAGAATGAGTGATGATTTCAAGGGATCTTTAGATTCCAAAAACATTAAACTCTACCTTCAGCAAATTGCAAAATTTTCCCAACTGACCGTAGATCAGGAAAAAGAATTAGGCCGGCTCATCCAGAATGGAGATAAAGACGCTCTAAAAAAAATGATAGAGTCCAATCTGAGATTTGTTGTTTCTTATGTCAAGAGATACAAAGGGATGGGATTAGGGCTTCTCGATCTTATCAATGAAGGGAACCTGGGGCTCATTGAGGCGGCCAAAAGGTTCGATCCCGATAGGAATGTCAAGTTTATCTCATATGCTGTCTGGTGGATCAGACAAGCCGTTATCCATGCACTGTCCCAATATTCCCGTATTTACAATATTCCCCAGAAGCTTTCGGATCAGATCTCAGAGATGAAGAAAGTCAGATCCAAACTCAAGAAGGAACTAGGTCATGAGCCGACAAGGGAAGAAATTGCCAAGCAGATGAAAGTGACCCAAGAGGACATCGAGGATCTGGAGCTGCTGGGAAGTCACAATGTTTCGCTCAGCGACAAATATTTTGATGACGATTCAACAGAAATTGGAGATAAGATAAAGGATACGCTCTCTCCTTCAGTCGAATATGAGATTATTAAAGGCTCCATTGAAAATCAAATCAGAGAAATTATAAAAGGATTGGATGAAAAAGAAGCACTTGTGTTAAAATTACGGTTCGGATTGGCCGATGACAAAACTCATACACTTCAGGAGATTGGAGACAAACTTAACTTGACAAGAGAACGGATTCGTCAGATTGAAAAAAAAGCCATGCGTAAACTGGCTCGATCGCACAAACTCAAACAACTGCGAGGGTATCTGAATTGACAGCCAAAGAAACCTGCCCCAAATGCCGGGACACAAGCTGGGTGCTTAAAGATTCAAAAGGTTCCACCGTTGCTGTACGCTGTTCCTGTTATAAAGAGCAGAAAAACCAGGCTTATTTTGACCAGGCCGGAATTCCCAAAAGATACACCAACTGTTCTTTTAACAACTTCGAAACCCACAACGAAACCCACCAGCATGCCAAAAAAATAGCCCAAAAGTTTGTCAAAGACTATCCTGCACTCAATGCCGGACTTCTCTTTATTGGTCCCTGCGGAGTAGGGAAAACCCATCTGTCCGTCGCCATCATGAATGAGCTAATCTGGAAGAAAACAATCTCCTGCTATTTTTGTGACTTCCGGGAATTGATCAGGAATATCCAGAGTTCCTATTCTACAGAATCCCGCATCACAGAATCGGAAGTATTGTTTCCCATCTTTCAGAAGGACCTGCTGGTCCTTGATGAATTAGGGGCAAAGAGAACGACAGCCTGGGTGGAGGAAACGGTTTTTTACATCATCAACCACCGCTACAATCAAAAAAAATTGACGGTTTTTACATCCAATTACATAGATGACGGAGAAGATGAAGAAGACACACGGGATTCCTTTTTTAAACGGAAAGACGATTCGCTGGTCGACCGTATCGGTATCCGCCTCCGGTCCCGTCTCTACGAGATGTGCAAAATTGTGAATATGGAAGGTGATGATTACCGGAAAAAAATCAAACAGGCAAGTTACAGAAATATTTAACCTGAATTATTCATAAAAACTGCCGACTCCTTTCCCAAGAGTTTCCGTTGATATTTTCCCCGAATTTTGCTAAATTATGTGAACCGTGTTCCTCGGTAGCTCAATCGGCAGAGCGGGTGGCTGTTAACCACTAGGTTGTAGGTTCGAGTCCTACCCGAGGAGCCAACATTTCCAGAGGTGTCATCCAAAATCCCGTTGTGTCAATCGTTGCCAAAAGAAGACAATCGTAGACAATTTCTGTGACATTTTTCTAACGGTCATTTGACCGCATTTTGTCGCTGATTTTCTTTCCTCAGAAAAGGGGATCGTACTGTTTGCTTTTTAATTTCTGTGTGGATAGAATTAAAAAAGGTTTGTCTTTAAAAAGAGGGTTTCAAAGTGGCGAAAAAATCGGACAGTAAAGAGTCAAAGCCAAAGTATTTTAGTTTTATTGTAATTTCACTTATTGCGATACCAATCTCAATATTCATTTTACTCAAAATATTTAATCTTTTTTCAGTTACTGAACGAATGCTTTTTTGGTTTTTCGCCGCCAGCTCACAATCAATGGCCGCCATGTTTGCAGTAGTGGGAGTATTCGCTGTGTTTAGATTTCAAGCGCAAGAGAACAAGCTCAGAAATCTATATGAACTATTTAAGAATTGGATTGGACTTAGGCAATCTCAATTATATCCACTACAAGATAGAAAAAAGTGGGATGTTTTCATTATGGAAAATGATAGAAACCTTTTGGTTGAGACTGGATGGGATACTACTTTGTGGAAGGATGAAAGCGTTCTGGAGATGGGAAAGGGAATCCTAAATGCGATTCAGTCCTCTAATATTAATAAAGGAGTGGTAAGAGCCTTAAAAGAAAGGATCGTCGAAATTGAATACCAAGAAAAGAGTCGAAATAATATTCAAGAAAGTATGAAAATTCCAATGTTAGCTATTCTTGTCTCATTTATGCTATCAACAATTTCTCTTGTATTGACAGTTAAAATATCTTGTAGTATTGCAGGCTTTGTAATTGTTATGGTAATGCTTGCGATGATCGCATTTTCTGTTATTAGTGTTTACAAGTACATTAACTTTGTTATTATCTTAGGGCGCGCATAAAAGACCTTTGACCGGACAGAGATCGTTGCTCTATGAGGCTCTGAGGGCGTCGTTTTCTCGGGGAAAGTGAGAAAAATCTAAAAGGGGATAAATCAATGAAAAAGAAGACAAGAAACCAATTACTGTTTTTTTCTTTTATCGCTTCAGTTGTAATCCTTTCCGGTGTTTTAAGTTTAGTGGAGGACGCCAAATATAAAAAAGCAAAGCGTTCTTCAATGACATCTGAAGAACTACAAAAGGAATTGGACGAATTCAACAGAAAACCAAAACAAAGTGTGAGATCATCAAGCAATTTTATGGTTTCCGGAGTCGGTGAAACTTGGATTATAAATGAGGAAAATATTGCAGTTATGAAGTATCCAATAGTCAGTCAAACTACTGAGGGATTTACGATGAATCTCCTAGCGATAGTGAAAAGAGGGGATCGAGTGACGGTTCTTAAAACAAAAGGATTAACATGGAAATATGTTTCTCTCTTTTGGGAGAGTGAAACCATAACAGGATGGATTTTAGGAGAGACAGTCACAAGTGCAGAAAAACTATAATGAAAAAACACAAAAGGGAGAGACAGACGTACTATAAATGAAACACTATTATGGGCGTGGCACGTGCCACGATTTACAAAAAGAAAAAAGAGGAGAGGACGTCGAGCGTCAATTACTCCCTTCCTGGGAGTGTCCCTTAAACCCCCTTTTGCTTATGCCGATGTCCTCTCTTTTTTCTATTCATTAAAAGCAGAGCCAGCGTTGAAGGCCGAAGGCGAGAGGATACGGAAAGAGACGGAAGGAAGACCATCGAAAGAGCGTGAGGAACTGTTGCCTACAGTAGGCCACAGTTTTAATGCCCGAAAAGAACTATCTAAATTGGCAGGCGGATGTTCGCATACAGTCGGGAGTAAAGGTTAATGGGCGTTGCCTCTACAGTACTCCAATAGACATCATCATTAGTATCATCTCCCCAGACAAGACCGATACATGAGCTAGAATCAGGTCTAATCCTCTTTTCAATACAGGGCCACTCAAATATGCCTTCTTTTATGGTAGTATCATCACCGTCCCAACCCCCAGAAGTAGTATATTTTCTGTATATAACATCATTACTCGTCGAATTTATTCCAACCATATGCAGTTCACCCTTTCCGGCAACTCCTAATTGCACCTGGTAATTGTAGGTTGAATTTATTGCAAGACTCACAGAATCCCATGCGTTATCCCCGGCAGGGCATCTGTACACATTTATATCATCCCCTGCCGCAATAGTACCTCCCAACCAGACATTGTTATAGACATCTATAACAAGTGAGCACCCCCTTATATTACCCCCATCATTCGCATCCGTAGTAAAAACATTGTCTGGAGTGGTGTTGTCATACGTGCTGTTCTTCCACGTACTAAGAGCCGGCGCAGTATTGGCAGCGTCTTTACTTTTTAAATAACAAAAAGCACTCTCGTCCGCATCTTGCCATGCAATATGCACGGTGTCATCAGTATCAATTGCTATGCCTGGGAACATCTTATTAACTGTTGCAGTTCCCATTTGCTTGTCTGCATAAAACCCACCTGTAGTATTAGCTTTTGTGTAAAAAATATTTCTAACCCTGCTAATTACCTGGTACCATATCACGTGAGGGGTGTTATCGCTGTCAACTGCTATGGCTGGGTGCATGGCCACATTGTCTAGGTCATCGTTAAGCGTTACAGGATTAGACCAGGAATCTGTACAATTAATTTCAGACAAGTTATCGCAATAACTATACCTAATGTCCCCAAGAGTCTCTTCTATATAAACAAAGTGGAGTGTATCATTGCTATCAATGATTATAGCACCGATGGTACCTTCAACGGTTTCCACTACAGGCGAACCTGAGGCGGCAACTAACACCGTTGTCACCCAGTCACCTGATGAAGTCGGATTAGCTGTAGTCGTAGAATAAATTAGCTTAATAAAATAATCAGTAGTACCCGCATCGTCATCAACTACGACAAACCAATAACCATTACTATCTCGCGCAATTTTCGTTTGGCCCGCAGGTGAAAGGATAGTGTTAATTTTAGATGAACTTCCAATTATTGTACTCTCATAGCCTGTTTTAGGCAGACAGCTAAGTAATAAACAGGAAAAAAACACAAATAAAGTCATATTCCTCACAAAAGAAGTTAAAGCTGCAAATGTTGTCCATAGATGGTAGAAAATACTACAGAGCTTAGTACCGGAACAGTAAAGATGCGATCTTCCTAATTCACTTACCGTTGACATGTCAAGCTGTCCTCCCAAATAAATCCATCCGACAAAAAATTTGAAAGATAGGAATTTCCTTTTGGTGGTTGCTCCAAATCCCTCACGATTTTCCCCAATTACCACCACTTAACATCTTAACATAAAAGTATCACATCCAAAACGGCATGGTCAACGACTTAAAAATCGGGACAAATCGACCGAGACCACTAAACCTTCAAGTTTGAGTTAGAATTCTCCCTCGAATCAGCAAAAGGCAGCCCAGGAGGCTTTAAACATATTCCTCATGCTCCTCAGCTGCCATCAGGAGTTCCTGTTGGACAACATGGGGCGGGAGGCTGCTTGGGTTTTCCGCATCTTGCCTTAATGCGCATTAGAGAAGTCACTCAGGGGAAAAAAGATTCTATGCAATTTCCCTCATTTTATGCACAAGAAGTCATTGATGAAAGAATTAAATTACTCCACGTTTTTGACATTCAATCTCAATTTCAATATAGTTCGAGATAATTCTGAGGAGGGTATTCATGGATGCACATCATTCCAGCATCACAGGGGAACAAGGTCTAAAATCGCCGGGTTTAATCCATAAACTTTTAAAGATATTCACGGATATCAAACCGGGCGAAGCTTTAACGTCTTTTTTGCTGATGTTCAATATATTTCTTCTGCTGACTGCCTATTACATAATCAAACCGGTCAGGGAAGCGCTGATCATCGGCGAGTGGTCCCCCGAAGTTAAAAGTTATCTTGGCGCCGCAATTGCCGTACTTCTGATTTTTGTCGTCAAAGCTTTCAGCCGTATCGCCTCCCTGGTCCCTCGACAAATCCTGATCACATATGTCACCCTTTTTTTTATTTCCAACTTGGTGTTGTTTTATATCCTTTCTGTATCCGGCCTCTCTTCCAAAGCTATGGGCATCATATTCTTTCTCTGGATGGGGGTCTTTAATGTAATGGTGGTCGCACAATTCTGGGCCTTCGCCAACGACATGTACACCCTCGAGGAGGGAAAACGACTTTTTCCGCTGATCGCTTTCGGCGCAACCTTCGGCGGATACATGGGGAGTAAAATTTCCGGTTGGATCGTGGGTCCGATGGGAGTCTATCAGATGATGCTTGTGGCTGGAGCTTTTCTCTCGGTGTGTATTCTACTAACCTTTATCATCCATAAAAGAGAAATTGAAAGAAAAAAATTGCTGCGGGAGACACACCGGGCTGAGGCAGAACAAAAACCTCTGGAAAAAGGCGGCGGATTCAAACTGATTTTTCAAAATAAGTACTTGCTCTACATCGCTGTGTTCGTCTTGCTCTTGAACTTCGTCAATACCAACGGGGAGTGGGTGTTGAGCCGGGTCGCCAACCTCTTTGCCGCAAACGCCCTTTCAAGCGGCACGGCCAGCGGGCTGACGGAGAACCAGCTGATCGTCCAATTCTATGCCGGTTTTAACTCTGTAATGAGCATCGTTTCCATGATCGTGCAGCTGTTCCTGGTTTCACGAATTTTCAAGTGGTTCGGCGTTCGGTTTGCAATTTTCGTTCTTCCTCTGATCTCTCTCGGTGGATATTCCCTGATTGGGCTGGGTGCGGCTCTGTCGGTCGTCAAGTATGTCAAAGCGGCGGAAAACGGAACGGATTATTCTTTGATGAACACAACACGCCATGCCCTTTTCCTGATAACGTCCCGAGAGGAAAAGTACAAGGCAAAAGCCGCTATCGATACTTTTTTTCACAGGGCCGGAGACGTGCTGTCCGGTGCACTCGTTTTGATCGGCACGACCTACTTCGCACTAAACATCCAGAAAGCGGCGGTCTTCAACATCTTTGTAGTTATTCTCTGGATTTTTATAGGAGTACTGATTGCCAGGGAACATAAAAAACTGACTGTGCAAAAAGAGGCGGCTGTGGATTAAGAGGATTGTTTTATGGTTGGTCTGTGGCGGATGAGGGGGATGAATGGACAAGGCTACAGAACATTACGAAAAATTCCCCTCCCTCTGGAAAAACGCCGATCCCGGCATCCCTGAAGTTGATGATGCGAAGCAAAGGCTGGCTGGGTTGAATTAAGATGTCGTAAGAGATAAGATTATTCATGGGAAATAGAGAAAAAGGAGGTGCAACAATGTATGCGCGCCTAACTAAAATCCAGATAGATGTTGATAAGTTTGATGAAACTTCTGATCTGTTCAAAAAGAGTGTCGTTCCTGCCTTCAAAGCGCAAAAGGGCTACAGAGGTATTTTTTTCATGGCTGATCGGAAAAAGGGAGAATGCTTGTGTATTTCCTTATGGGACACGGAGGAAGACCTTGTTGCCAATGAAGAAAGTCTGTCTTATCAAGAGCAGTTGATCAAATTTCTAGATCTCTTCACCGAATCTCCTATCCGGGAGGGATATGAAGTCGTTTTTCAAGATCGAATCTTTTCCCCGGATTAATATTGAAGGAGTTAAGACAATGAAGATTCAGAAGAAATGGCTTTTATTAATTTCTTTATTGATTTTGTTTCAGAGTATTGCCTTTACTCAAGAAAACGATGTTGAAGGGAGTAAGGACCATCCTCTACTTTCCAGGATGCAAAATTTCTACATCAGCGGCTACAAGGTGTATGACTACGAATCCCATGAGTTCTATGATGCTCAAGATAATGAATATGTTATCGAAGGAAAAAAATGGATTATCGAATACACTTTGAAAGAGGGAGTTGGAGCTCCAGGTCAACTCAAAGTCAGAAAAAATTACTTAAATGCAATAAAAAAGATTGGGGGCTCGATTCTTTTCGAGCATGGATTATACATGAAAGTTACTCAGGGCAACAAAGAAATATGGATCGATATTTGGGTGGACTCTGATGGAAGTGATTACAGACTTACTATCGTTGAGAATGCGATAACGGTACAAGAGGTTGCAGCCCGTCCTGAAGCAACAGCGAAAGAGTTTAAAAAGATGGTAAAACCTGGACTTGCAGGCCTGTCGAAGCAAGACAAGGAAGGGATGAATGATCCAGAAATTCAACGAGTAAAACAAGCATTGGCTAAAATTAAAAAGAATCGAGCTGCATTTTTATCCACATTCAATGGAATTAAACGAAATGTAAATGAAAGTCTTGCTCTGACTTGTCCTGAAGGAGCGATCCTCCCTGGAGCAGTCCCGATTCCATATCCAAATACAGCAAAGGCGAGTGACACAACCAAAGATTCCAAATCTGTTATTGCAGACAAATCGGAAAGGATAGTAGAAAAATCCAAGTTCACTATGTCAGAAGGGGATGAAATTGGCGTTGCCATTAAAAATTTGAATGATCTTATTCAATCTCGCTATGAAAAAGGGGATTTGAATGATAAAGATAAAACTACATTTACACAGAAATTAACCTCCTATCTAGAACAGGCAAAATTGTTAGCCAATGCCTTTGAAAAATATGTTGAAGATGTCGAAAAATTCCTTGACTCTCTTGAGAGACGCCGACCCCGGCCTGCCTGAAGTTGACGATACGATGACGAGGCTGGCGGCGATGCATTTATGGAGGGCCAGTTTGTGGATAACAAATTGATCAACAGAAGGCATTTTGTGAAATCTTCGGTTGCTGGGATGGCAGGCTTCATTTGCCTTCCTTTCACCGATAAAAGACGGCGTAAAAACCAAAAGGAGAGAAAACTTATCTACCGTGCTCTTGGAAAGACCGGGATAAGAGTTCCAGTGATCGGAATGGGAATACTGTCTTCTGGTAGCCCGGCTCTTATGCGGGCGGCGCTCGATGCGGGTATCACTCACTTCGACAGCACCGCAGGTCAGCCGCAGCAAATACGTAATGAGGAAATGATCGGTGAGATCCTCAAGGAAGTGCCCAGGGAATCTGTAGTATTCGGCACCAAGATTCATCTTCCCCAAGATTACAAAACGGGTCTTTATACTAAAGAAGCAACAGAGGATGAATTTCTCAAGAAACTTGATATAGCCCTTAAACGTTTGAAAATGGACTATGTGGACATTGTCTACCATCATATGGTATCTCGGAGAGAATCGGCCTTCCATGAGCCCGCAATGAAAGCGATGGAAAAGGTAAAAAAGGCGGGGAAAACTCGATTTCTCGGCATTACCACTCATAGTAATGTCCCGGAGGCAGTTCATGCGGCCGCTGATTCAAATTTTTATGAGGTCGTAATGGCTTCTTACAATTACAAGCAGAAGAATCATCGGCAGGTCAAAGAGGCTATTGCCAAAGCCGCCCATGCAGGACTGGGAGTTGTGGCCATAAAGGTGATAAGAGGAGGATTGGAAGAGGGCGAAAAGCCCATAAACCCGGCTGCGGCTCTTAAATGGGTCCTGCAGGACTCAAATGTCCATGCCACTATCCCTGGATTCAGTAACTTTGAGGAAATGAGCGCAGACCTCTCGGTTATGGAAGAGTTGAACCTGACTGAAGCTGAAAAGAGTGACTTGAAAAAGGGGGCCTCGAACCCTGGATTATGCTGCCAAGGTTGTGGCCAGTGTTTGCAACAATGCTGTGCTGAACTGCCTATTCCTGACTTGATGCGGTCTTATATGTACGCTTACGGTTATCGTCAACCTGCTCTCGCTCAAAGCCTTATCGCGTCACTGGATCTCCCCAGCCAGGTTTGTGATGATTGTTCCTCATGCTCGGTTGAATGCCTGAATGAGTGGAACGTTAAGGAAAAGATCCGTGATATCACCCGTCTAAAGGAAGTGCCTTCTGGATTTCTGGTTTAGATAGGTTTATCTGCCCGCCTCATATCGACAAAGCGGCGTTATGATATAGCTGGAATAATTGCGACTCAGGGATAACGGAAGCAGAGAATGCGAAAAAGCGACTGGTTAGGTTGAAGGATAAGCAATCTGGATTGCAAATCCATGATGGAATTCAGTATGATGTAAAGAAATGAAGCTAAAAGGATTTCTAGTCATCTTTGTTCTAGTGGCAGCCGTTTTGGTTATTCTATGGCAAATAAAACCAGTCGGAGAGGAAGGGCTGAAGAAAAAGATACAGGCAGTCGATACAGTAAAAGAACAGGCAACACGGATGAATTTGAAGGCTCTCCAGCGGGAAATTGTTGTATATATTTCAACGCATGGTAGAGCTCCTGAGAACCTGAAACAACTCCCTCAGATGGCTATGCTCATGATTGGAAATGCAGATGCATGGGGGACCTCAGTTCAATACAAGCGGATTTCAGACGACAGCTTCCACCTTGTCTCTGCAGGGAATGACAGAGAATTTGATACAATAGATGATATTGTTTTAGAATATTAGCTTCATTTAAGGCAAAAACATTTCGCGAATTTTTCGTTAACAGGCTATGTTTCTTCTATCTACTATTATCTGCAGAGCAGGTGGAAATTGAATAAAAATGAGCCGAACTCAATACAGTCCAATAAGACCAGGTGATTGGAAGCAATGATTAAAGACATCCTAACCGCAGAGAGTGCAAAGGACATCATTATCACTGCCTTCCCACGATTCTGCGGAATGCAGGTGGAGTTACTGGATGAGGGGTGGGATTTTCAGGTCTTTGAGGTTGATGCCGGGTGGCTGTTTCGCTTTCCCAAGCGTAAAGAGTCTGCTACTAAATTGAGTATGGAATGCAGACTACTGCCGGACCTTGCGGGTTGGGTGCCGCTGCCAATCCCCCGCCATGAATATTGTGCAGAATTGTTTGAAAGTTTGGACCGGCCATTTGCCGGATATAAGAAGCTGCCGGGTATCGGAGGTGATATCTCCAAGACGGTCGATCAGCATAAGGTTGCACGGCAGCTAGGATTTTTCCTGGCCAGGCTCCACGCTTATCCAGTCGACAAAGCCAGAGAGGCCGGAGTACCCGAAAGGAGAGACTTAGTTGCGTACTGGCATAACAAGTCCCTCGAACAACTAAACGGAATTATCGACCTAAATGTGGATCCAAGAAACTTGCGCCGCTACCTCGAAAACGATGTGCCCTTGCCTTATGAGGGTGCTTCGAGGCTTGTCCACAATGATCTGTGGGCAGAACATATTCTTGTTGATCCTCGTTCGGGTAGTGTGAGCGGGATTATTGATTGGGGTGATGCCGCTATTAGCGACCCCGCGGTAGACTTTGCCGGCCTGTATACCTGGTACGGAGAGAAGTGGTTGGAGGACGTTCTGGTGTACTACTCCAAAACACCCGACACTAAGATCATTTCCCGGTCACGCTATCTGGCGACTTGTCTTGCAATTCATAGTATCACACTGGGTCAAGACATCGGTCGCCTCCAATGGATCAAAGCCGGGCAAGAGGCATTGCGGTTGATCTTTGCGGCTTAAAGCTTATCAATACGTGATTTTATTATACGCAAAACATCCCTTAAGAAATATCATGAGTGGTCCAAATTTAGCTGAAACGGAACAAGATTTTGTCACTGATTTTCCACCTGGGTGGAACTGGGCATCGTAATGTTTGCTTTTTTATTTCTGTGGGAATAGAATCAAAATATGTCTTTAAGTGAAGGAAGATAAACATGTCTTTTTCTGAAGATACAATCCAACGTGTCTGGGAAAAAGGTGAAATTGTTACCAAATACGATGCCAACAGGTTTAGAAAAGATCAATGTGGAGCATGGATGAGAAGATTGAGCTATGGAGATGAAAACACAATGCTTGGCTGGGAAATTGACCACAAAACACCAGAATCAGAGGGGGGAGGAGATGAACTTTCTAACCTTCGTCCTCTCCAATGGCGTAATAAATAGAAGTAAACAAGCTTGACTGTGTAGTTACTGCTTCTGATTGAACTCATGTTTTTATAAAATTAGCAGAGGAGGTAAGACTCTGTCCTCGAGCAGATCGACATTCTATTAGGATCTGAGTGCGTCATTTTCTTGTAGTAGCGAGAAAATCTGAGAAGAGAGCAAATAATGAGTAAAAGAATAAATCGACGAATATTTCTATCCGTTTCAGCTTTGACTGGCTATTCTTTGTTTGTAAAAGTGGAAAATCCCCTTTTTGGCCAACAAAATAAAAATATTAAAGAATTTAATCATCTTGTTTCTAAAGATTTATCTCCTGCTTCGATAAAAAACGAACCTAATATGAGACTTGTAGATATAGACTGCGATGTGCTTGTGGCCGGCGGGGGTATGGCTGGTGTTTGCACGGCAATTTCTGCAGCACGACATGGTGCAAAAGTCCTCTTGGTACAAGATCGTTCTCGATTGGGAGGGAATGCCAGCAGTGAGATCAGGATGCATATTGTCGGTGCAGATTCTCATGGGAGTCGAGCAGGTTGGCGTGAAAGTGGTTTAATCGAGGAACTGCGTTTGGAAGATGCGGCTTTTAATCCGCAGTGTGCATGGGAATTGTGGGATTTGCTGCTTTATGATAAGTGCATTAATGAATCTAATTTAACACTCCTTTTAGACAGTGTGGTGTATTCAGCAGAAAAAAATGGCAGCACAATCCAGTCTGTGATGGTTCGTTGTGATAAAACCGAACATCTTTATCGAGTGAAAGCTCAAATATACTGCGATTGCACAGGAGACAGTCGTTTAGCTCTGGAAGCTGCTGCAGAATACAGGCAGGGTAGAGAAGATCAGAAGGAATTTGGAGAATCTCTTGCAGGTGAAAAAGCAGATTCAAGGACTCAAGGATCCAGTATTTTATTTACCGCAAAAAAACATGAAAAACCTATTCCGTTCAAACCGCCTACCTGGGCCCGTAAAATAACAAAAAAACAGTTGCGTTTCCGACCGGTCGGTTCCTGGGAATATGGATATTGGTGGATTGAACTGGGCGGAACGATTGATACAATTCGCGATAATGAACAGCTTCGATTCGAACTGCTAAGCATTGTTTTGGGTGTTTGGGATTACATCAAAAATAGTGGAAACCATCCCGGCTCTGCTAATTGGGCGCTGGAGACAATAGGCATGATTCCGGGGAAAAGAGAATCACGCCGAATTTTGGGTGACCATATCATGACACAGGCTGATTTAGAAGGTGCCTGGAAAATGTTTAAAGATGGAGTTGCCATTGGCGGTTGGGGAATGGATGATCATCCACCCGAAGGATTTGATGCACCAGATAAACAACCTTTTAAATCGATTCCGCTGCCCGAACCGTATAACATTTCATTTGGAGCTTTGTATTCACGAAACATTTCAAATTTAATGATGGCCGGCAGAAATATCAGTTGTTCGCATGTTGCATTTACTTCCACACGGGTTATGGCTACCTGCAGTGTTATTGGACAGGCTGTGGGAACAGCAGCGGCGGTATGTGTTAAAAGCCGTATCCTTCCCCAAGAATTAAGAACAAACAGCGAACAGATAAAAAATTTGCAGCAAATACTTTTACGAGACGACCAAACGATTCGGAATGTGAAAAACCAGGATTTGTTGGATGTAGCCAGAGAGGCAAAAGTAACGGCTTCTTTATATTTTAAAAACGCCAGGCCGGAACATATCATCAATGGATTAACACGAGATATGCCGGGTGAATGGAAAAATCGTTGGGCTGCTGAAATGAAAAACACAGAACCCTGGATTGAATTGCACTGGAAAAAACCACAAAAGATTAGTTTTATCCAGATCGTTTTCGATTCCGGTTTTAAACGGGAATTAACTCTATCTGCACATGCCGGTGTAAACCAACGTGTACT
>JAUWVG010000244.1 GCA_030617525.1 Candidatus Aminicenantota bacterium
GGGAATATGTGAGAGCTAAAATCATCTCATTCATAATTTTGAAATTTCTTGTGATAGCGATCTAATCTTGCACTCAAAAAAAAAATGATTGGAAAGGAAAAATTGGACATAAATAGAAATAAAATTAAGCTGATCTTCCTAATCTGTTTAACAATTGTTATCACAATTGTTTCATTAATTACAGCCATAAACCTTGATACAAAATATTACTTGCTTCTAGCAGCAACTCTCCCTCTTATTTATTTATCGGTGAGACAATATCAAAGATTTAACAAGGCAGAGTTAATTGCAAATCTTAGAGAAAAATGGGGTCTTGAAGATTCAAGATTACGTGACTTTTCTGAACTAGATAAGCATTTCAAAAAAACACAAGCTGGAGAGATAAATAAATATGCCCTTGATGATAGGACATGGAATGACTTGGATATGAATTCAATTTTTGTCCAAATTGACAGAACAATGACAATTCCAGGTGAACTGAAACTTTATTCGCTCCTCAGACAGCCACTTCTTGATGTAGAGGAACTTAATGAAAGAAATCGTGTGATTAATTTATTTTCTCAGAACCAAGAAATTAGAGAAAAATATCAATTAGCTCTCTCGAAATTAGGTAAAAAAGAAGACGTCTATGATTTAGATATACTTTGGGAAGATCCTCCTCCCATGAATAATTATGCATTCCTGTATATCATTTTAATAATTTTGATTCCTATTTTTGTTTTATTGGGTGTATTCAATTATGGCTTCGCATGGTTTGGGCTTGGTGCGACCCTATTATGTAACATGTTTATTCACTATCGGACTAAAGGAAAGATTTATGAACATCTCTCTTCCCTTCGTTATTTAGGAAAATTAATCAGATGTGCAAAAAAATTAACAGCTAACAAACATCCGGTGTTGGATGTCTATCTCAAAGAAATCGAAAATACACTATCCAAAGTTTCATATATCAGTAAGAAAACTAGCTCATTGGGCAGAGGGGAAGACGATTATATTTCTGAATATTATAATGTACTTTCTTTAACCGAGGTTCGAGCCTTTTATTCTGTTTTGAGTGCACTAAATAAATATCAGAAAGAATTAGGGCAGCTGCATACTGTAATAGGCTTCACGGATGCCATGATTTCCATAGCTTCCTATAGGGCCGGATTAAAAAGCTTTATAGAACCTCAATTTATAAATTCAAGACCTTATTTGAAAATAAAAGACTTAGTGCATCCATTGCTCAAAGAGCCAGTCTCAAATTCTCTTTTTGTTGAATCAGAAAATATTCTCATTACAGGATCGAACATGTCGGGGAAAACTACTTTTCTCAAAGCTATTGGTGTGAATGCAGTTTTAGCACAAACTATTTATACTTCTTTGGCAAAAGAATACCAAGCAAGCTTCTTTCATGTTTTGACTCTGATAGGAAGAATGGATAATGTTATTGAGGGGAAAAGCTATTACCTAGATGAGATTAATGCTCTTCTAAGGATAATAAATGCATTAGAAAGCAGAATCCCCTGTCTCTGCTTATTAGATGAAATCTTCCGTGGAACTAATTCAATTGAACGAATCTCATCCTCAGCAGAAGTTCTCCTTTATTTTGCCAGACATAATTGTTTAGTATTTGCATCAACTCATGACCTAGAGCTTACTGAACTTGTTTCAAATTCATACAGCAATTTCCACTTCCTGGAAAAAATTACACAAGAAGGAATTTCATTTAACTATAAATTAATGAAAGGTCCTTCGACTACTCGCAATGCAACTAAACTTCTCCGTCACATAGGCTATCCCAGTGAAATTGTTGATGCATCTGAACTGAGAGTTCGCAAAGCCATGAAGGATAATTGATTTTCTGAGCCCTCCCAAATCGATTTATCTAATCTGAGAGTTTAACTGGACAAGCCCGATACTTTCAATTAGAATGTCAAACGAGTGTCAAATCTGCCACTTAAGATGTTGATATTGAGGTTGTAACTCCTTCGGTTACAGCTAATTACCATGGAGTTGTAGGTTTTATTTAACCAGAGGGCGCGGTACCCAAGTGGCTAAGGGAGGGGTCTGCAAAACCTCGATTCGTCGGTTCGAATCCGACCCGCGCCTCCATTTCCTTGTTTGACTTAAGAAAAAAATAGTTATATAGTTTTTTTTTAAAATGACTCCTGAAGGAGGATGTGGATGGATTTAGTCGCAAGAGTTCAAGGACTTTTACTGAAGCCAAAAGACGAATGGGAGAAAATAAAGGGAGAGTCCCTTCCTGTCTCCACACTGTTTACATCGTATGCAGTTCTTCTGGCTGCCATTCCGTCTGTCTGCCAATTTATTGGTCTCAGCCTTATCGGACGGAATATTCCATGGCGGGGATTAACCAGATATGGTTTTGGCCGCACACTTTTTTATTCTATATTTCTTTATGCGCTTTCTCTCGTGTCGGTCTACGTACTTGGTATCATCATCAATGCCCTGGCCCCAACGTTTTCGTCCAAACAAAATCAGGAAAATGCGATGAAAATAGCTGTTTTCAGCATGACTCCGGCCTGGATTGCCGGCATTTTCTACCTGATTCCCTTCTTAGGCTGGTTGGCTTTCTTGGGAAGCCTCTACGGTATTTATCTATTCTACCTCGGATTCACCTCTTCCCTCATGGAAACTCCAACTGATAAAGTGGTCGGATATGTTATTGTCAGTATTGTTGTGGCGGTCATATTGATGGCCATAGTTTGGGCTGTTTTGGGCGCTGTATTTCTTGTGGGGACAGTAGGCCGACTCTATTAGGATTTTAATTCATCTAATATTCTGAGAAAAGCGTCATGCGGGGAAGGCGCCTGGGTTATCGGTCTTCCAATTACCAGATAATCGGCTCCTTTTTGTACAGCCTGAGCAGGAGTCAATATTCTTTTTTGATCTTGAGCGGCGGCCCACTTTGGCCGTATCCCCGGAGCCACCACGGCCAGACCTTTTTTGTAGGTCTTTTTTATGACCTCAATCTCCTTTGGGGAGCAGACAATGCCTTCTATTCCTGATTGAAGCGCCAGTCCAGCCAGATTGAGGACTTGGCTTTTTGTGTCGGCGCCAATGCCGATATCTTTTAGTTGTTCATCTTTAAGGCTGGTGAGGACAGTGACAGCGAGAAGCAAGGGAGATTTTTTTCCCGCCTCTTCAGCTTCCTCTTTGGCGGCACGGGCGGCACTGGCCATCATCTCCTTTCCTCCGGAAGCATGCAGGGTCATCATGTGAACATCCATCCGGACTCCCATGCGGACCGCTCCGGCAACCGTGTTTGGAATATCATGAAGTTTGAGATCGAGAAAAACTTTTTTCCCAAGATCATGGAGATTTTTGACAAGAGACGGGCCTTCGACCGTAAAGAGCTGCAAACCGACCTTAAAAATTTGTGTGTCTTTGAGCTGCCGGACAAGAGAGAGGGCTTCTTCTCTGCTGCTGACATCAAGAGCTACTATGATTTTTTCCGCTGTATTATCTTTCATGGATGTTTTTCCTTCATGAAGAGACATCGACAGCTCCGACGAGATCCTCCAACTTATCGACACCTTGAGTCAAACAGTATTGTTCCAGCTGCTTTATGATTTTGACAGTAGATTCGGGATCGATAAAATTGGCTGTTCCTATCTCCACCGCCTTCGCTCCGGCCAAAAGGAATTCCACAGCATCCAAACCGGACATGATTCCTCCTATGCCAAGAACAGGAATTGTGACATTCTGGGCCACCTGATAGACCATTCTTAGAGCAATCGGTTTTATGGCCGGTCCGCTGAGTCCTCCCATAATATTGGCTATTTTTGGCTTTTTAGTTTTTGTGTCGATAGCCATGGCCAAAAAAGTGTTCACTAAAGAGACGGCATCTGTGCCGGCTTCTTGTGCACTTAAAGCGATCTCGACAATATTTGTCACGTTGGGTGAGAGTTTTGTGATTAGGGGACGCTGACTGGCTTCTTTCACCAGCTTGACAATCGAATACGTGTCCTCAGGGCAGAGGGCAGGGCAGCGGCCGCCCTTTTTGACGTTGGGGCAGGAGATGTTCAGCTCATATGCGGCTATTCCATCAAAACCATTCAAATAGTCCACAACTGCAGCGAACTCCTCGGGATCTTCACCGCAGACATTGACAAAAAGGGCTGTCTTGTATTTTCTAAGCTGCGGGAGAATTTCCTCAACAAATCTTTTCATTCCAATGCCTGGAAGGCCGATGGCATTGATCAATCCACTGGATGTCTCAGCCAATCTGGGTGGGGGATTCCCCGGACGCGGTTGTGAATAGAGCCCTTTGACGACAAATCCGCCGATGTCGTCCAAATTGATGAAAGGAACGAATTCCTGGCCGTAACCAAACGTGCCGCTGGCTGCAATAACCGGATTTTTTAGCCGGATAAATCCAAGGTCAACGGATAAATCTATCATTTGTCTCCGTTTAGCCAGATGATATTTTCGGCAGGAAAGACGGGGCCCTTTTCGCAGGTCTTCTGCCATTCACTGCCCATCTCGCTATTTATTTTTGTCACGCATCCCCAGCATGCTCCAAATCCGCAGCCCATCATGGATTCAAGAGAGAATTCTGCGGGAAGATCCTTCTGTCTGCAGAGTTGACCGGCTTTCTTCAGCATGGCTTCCGGTCCGCAGGCATAGATGAATTTAAAGGGTTTTTTCTCGGTTTCTGTCTCAAAAAGTTCTGTGACAAAACCGTGAAATCCAAAAGATCCGTCATCTGTAGAGCAGAAAACAGGGATTTCGTTCTCAAGGAACTTGTCTTTTAGGGGAAGGTCGGACTGGGTTTTTCCCCCATAAAACACAACAACA
>JAUWVG010000179.1 GCA_030617525.1 Candidatus Aminicenantota bacterium
ACAGAGAACTTGAGGACATCTTTTCCATTTCCAAACATATCCCAGCTCACGCTGAAACGCGGCGAGAAAACCTGCCATTTCGCATCGTGCTTGAATTCATCAATCTGCAGACCTGGCATGTACTGAGGAAGCCACTGAGAACTTGGTATATCGACATTTTTGATAGTGGATGTTTCCTGGTCATACCGGAGTCCGAGAGTGATGGCAAAATTGCCGATAGAGATATTATCCTGGGCAAAAAAGCTGTAGCGTTCGAAGGCATAGTTGGGGATATAATCTCTGAAGAGGTTCGCATACCACTCCTCGCCCGTCGGAAAATCGGGATTTGCTCCATAAGATTCCAGCAAAATGTCAGACTCGTAAAGGTTAAAAGTGCTGGTCTGTGCACTCATGTAATCAGCTCCAAATTTGAACTCATGATCGGCACCCAAAAAGTCTTCCTGGAAGTAGAGCCCCGTGACATTCACATTGATAGAATCTCTGCCGGTTCCATAGTCGATGGTGTTCCCTGACATATAGAAACTCGGATCAAATGCCCATATCATGTAATCTCCAGATCCATCTGCGGTGTGCTGCTTCTGAGGTTTGAGGTTGAACATATTATCCGTGTAGATCGCCTTGACATTGAGATAGAGATTTCCAAAAATCTGCTCCAATTCGCCCTTGTAGATGTATCCGGGTCCAATTTGGTCCCAAAGTGTATCGGGGTCCTGTTGGGTGTACCCCACATAGGCCCTGCCCCACTTGTTTTTATTGTCGTACTGGACAAAACCATTAAATCGTGTGTTTTTCGCAATCTGGACATCCGTTCTGAAATATCCGGACAGGAGCCAGGTTCTGTCTTTTGAACCGGACAGTGTCAACGCTTCGATATCCTGGACACCCCATGAACCGTAAAACCAGGCACGGTCCTTGACGATTGGCCCGCCAAAGTTGGCTCCGTAGAGATAAAATCTGTTTACGCCCCCTGCAGTATAGCCCAGGTCAGAAAGTTCTTCGGGGACATTGTCTGACTGCCAGGCATTTCTTTCAACATCCATAAAAAATGTCCCGGAGTACTTGTTACCACCACGGTTGGTGATCATGTTGATCTGGACTCCTCCTGTCTGCATGGCGATGTCATTGTTCCCATATGTGATCTGGATTTCATCATATAGAGAGGGATTTAAATATGCAGGAGTCGAACCAAGAGCCGAGTTGTCGGTGATGTTGGCCCCATCGATATTCCATGTCGAATCCATGGGATCCGTCCCATTGCCGATGTAATTGGACTGCTGACCGCCTTCCGAGCCGCCGACATCACTTTTATCGACCAGCATCCCCGGCATCATTTCCAAGAGAACCCAAGGATTTCTGGCGGTGGGAAGCCCCATGAGCATCTCGTTTGAGATGTTGACACCGACCTGGACTCTTTTGGTATCGATAACGGGAGCCTGGCTGACAACCACAACTTCTTCCTGGAGTGTGGCCATTTCCATATTGATGGTCATATTGATGTCTTTTCCAAATGTGATGGTCATTTCCTCCTGGATATGGGTTTTAAAACCAGAAATTTCAAGCTTGAGGTTATAGTCGCTGGCAACAGGCAGGTTCAGAAACCGGAAATGCCCTCCATTGGAAGTCACAGCCGACATAGCAACAATTTTTGAACCTGACAGTGTCACATTGACGCCGGGCAGCGGCTGGCCATCAACATCTTTAACGACACCTTTGATGGCTCCGAACTCTGCGCCAAAAGCGACAACAGCAACAACTAAAAACAAGCTCATTAACAGTAAGGCTTTTTTCATTTACCTCCTCCTTTTAATTGTTTGTTTCCTTTATGGGTGAGAAATATTTCACGCCATTTTCTTTGATTTTTTTTCTAATTTTTAACCTCCATTGATTCTTTTTGAGCAAAAATCATGCCAAACAAATTTGACAGCCCCTTCATTTGTGGTGTCTTGTTAAAAAAAAACCTATTTTTTCTGGCAGTTAAAAGTGGTGCTACTCTGGGAAATAAGCTGTGATGGACTTTAAACTCAAAAAAGACCTGTTGATTAGGCCAAAAGATAAGTCAACAAAAACATTTCAAAAAAAAAGATAATTTTTCGTAGAATTGTCTAATTATTAGACATTATCCTGTTTGAACTTGCAAATAAACACTTCCAACTTGTTCAAATTAAAAAAAGATTTTTCTCCCGATTAGTTGGTGCAGTTTATGCAAAGGATTCTAGGGTTCTAGGGTTCTAGGATTCAAGTGTTTTTTTTAAGATTCAATAAGTTTTTTAACAATTCTTTTCCAAATTTTCAATTCTTTAGAATTCTTAAACAAGTCACTCGACCCCTTGAATCCCTGACCCCTTGAATCCTTATGACCCTGAAGTTTTATTTGTGGATGTTGTATTTTTCGATTTTATTATCCAGTGTCTGTCGAGTAATGCCCAGAATTTTAGCGGCTTCACTTTTATGCCAGGTCGTGTGTCTGAGTACACGGACAACGTGATCTTCCTCAAGACGATCCAGCGATTCAAGTGGAGAAGATATTTCCTGCTTCCCCAAACGGAGGTGATGGGGAAAATCTTCGGGCAGGATGATTTCACCACTCCCCATCACTATGGCCCGGTCGATACAATTTTTCAACTCCCTGACATTGCCGGGCCATTCATGGGACAGAAGGAGTTTTTGAGCTTGAGAGGAGATTTTTTTTGCTCTTCCTGCAATAAAATAATCGGCCAGAGATAAAATATCGCTTTTTCGCTCCCGGAGAGCAGGCAGTTTGATCGAAACTACATTCAATCTGTAAAAAAGATCTTCCCTAAAGTTTCTGTCCTCCACGGCTTTTCTCAAATCTTTATTTGTCGCAGCAATCACACGCACATCGACTTTAATCGTGGAAGATCCACCAACTCTTTGCAGCTCTTTTTGATCAAGGATACGGAGCACTTTGGCCTGTGTATCCTGGCTCATATCTCCGATCTCATCAAGGAAGATCGTCCCGTTATGAGCCATCTGAAATTTTCCCTGTCGTGCAGAGGTTGCCCCCGTAAACGCCCCTTTTTCGTGTCCAAACAGCTCGCTCTCTATCAATTCTTTGGGAATGGCCGCACAATTGACAGCAATAAAATTTTGTTCATTTCGCGGGGAGAGGGAATGAATAGCACGGGCTACAAGCTCTTTGCCTGTTCCGGTTTCCCCTTCCAAAAGGACTGTTATATCCGATGGCGCCACCTTTTTCATGGCTTTGAAAACATCTTTCATTTGGGGAGAATCCCCAAGAATTTTATATTCTGTCTTGAGAGCCTTTCCCAAGCGTTCGTTTTCCTGGGCGACATGCCGATGAAGATAGGCATTGCCCATGGCGATTCCTGCCTGATGGCACATGGCCATCATGAACATTAAATCTTCCTGCGAAAAACTTCCAGCCGTCGCTCTATTATCCAGATAGACAACACCCAGAACTTCTCCTCTAAAGAGCAGGGGTGAACATATCGCCGAACGGATATTGTACTCTTGGACACTTTTGACTTCACGGAATTCACTGTCTTTTTTGGCATTGATGGTCATTATGGACACGCGTTCGTTCACGACCTTATGAATAATAGTCCGGCTCACTTCCAGTTTTTCAGGTTCCTGGTCAACAGTGACATCCCGGACAATCTCACACGTAAGTTTTCCCGTTTTTTCTTCAACAAGAGCAATAAAGCCTCGTTCAGCATTCAACATTTTGAATGCGGTATTCATGATCTCATCCAACAAGAAAAAAGGATCCTCCAGGTGTGAATTGACTGTTTTTCCAAATTCATACAACAGCATGAGTCTTTGATGGTCTTTATTGAGAGATACGAGATCTTTCGAGTCTAAATCTGAAGTCAAAAATGAAACGGTCTTTTGGGCATCCAGAGAAGTGACTTCAACCGCCTCCTGAGACATCTCTCCCGCAGAGAGGAATTCGACATGAGTGGTGTCTTCAGTTCTAAAAATGAGCTCAGCATGGCCGAGCACAATCTTATCCCCATCTCTCAATTTGTGTTTGGAAATAATTTTCCCATTGACCCTGACAGGAGATTTGGCTCCAATATCTTGGATCTCAAAGGTGCCATCCTTCAACATTAAAATCTTTGCATGATCCCTTGACAGAAAAGGATCCGCCAAGGCCACATCATGCGCAGGATTTCTTCCAATAGTGACACTGGGACCTGAAATTTGGATGATCTTTGTCTGGTTGTTTTCGCGCTGAAGAATGAGATAGGCCATTGAACTCTTCTGCTTTATACCACAATCTTTTTTTGGTGTGCAACGTTTTTCCCTTTAACCTGGACTATTCACGAGAGTAAAAAAAGTAAACATCAACATTTTTTATGAATTATTCAGGTTAAAAAAGTAAACGAAATGTTAGGTTATAACGTCTATATAAATAGAGTGATCACATGACTCTGGCGACAGGTATCAAACTCGGCCCCTATGAAATTTTGGCCAAACTCGGTGAAGGAGGAATGGGGGTTGTGTACCAGGCGCGAGATCCTCGTCTGGAACGGGACGTCGCCATAAAGGTTCTGCCTGACCGATACCTGAGGGACAAAGTCGCTCTCGCACGCTTTAATAGAGAAACAAAAGTCGTTGCATCCCTGTCTCATTCCAATATCAGATCCATCTATGATATGGGGACGTACGGGAATCAATCCTTTGCGGTGATGGAACTGCTCGATGGAGAAACCCTCGCCGAACGCTTAGCAAGGGAGCCTCTGCATTGGCTGGAAACAGCCACAATCTCTCTGGCAGTGGCCGAAGGCCTTTCCGCCGCCCACAGCAAAGGGATCATCCACAGGGATATCAAACCCAAAAATATATTTCTTACAAAAAATGGAAGCGTCAAAATTCTCGATTTCGGGCTAGCCCACTGCGAATTCAGTGAGACAAAGAAAAGAAAGGAAGGGGATACGATCACTTTAAAAACTCAACCCGGTGCAGTGATTGGGACCTTTCCATACATGTCTCCGGAACAGATTTCCGGACTGCCTATCGATGAGAGAAGCGATATCTTTTCATTTGGTTGTGTAATGTATGAGATGATAACGGGAAAAAATCCGTTTCTTAAAAAAGGACCGGCTTCGATTTTTGCAGCTATCCTCAGTGAATCACCAGCTAAAATCCAAGGATTAAATACGGGAATTCCTGAAACATTTTCGCGGATCATATCAGTCTGTTTAGAAAAAGACCCCAACAAAAGGTTCCAATCCGCTCTTGAGATGGTCGCAAAACTCCGGCTCCTTGAAAAAGAAAATTTCGCCCAGCTCAACAGAAGTTCCGGAGCCTCCGTCGCTGTCCTTCCTTTTGTGAACATGAGTCCAGACCAGGAAAACGAGTATTTTGGAGATGGGCTGGCAGAAGAACTCATCAACTCATTGTTTAAAATTGAGGGGCTCCACGTCGCATCAAGAACATCGTCCTTTACATACAAAGGGAAAAATCAGGATATCCGCCAGATAGGCGAACACTTAAATGTCTCGACAGTCCTCGAAGGGAGCGTGCGTCGATCTGGGAACAGACTGAGAGTGACAGCACAGCTGATCGATACGTCTAATGGATATCACCTGTGGTCGGATGTATTCGATCGCGAAATTGAAGATGTCTTTGAAATCCAATTCGAAATTTCAGAAAACATTGCCCAAGCTCTTCGTCTTGTTCTCTCAAATCAGGAAAAACGTGCTCTGCTTCACGTGCCCACAAAGAATGTTGAAGCCTATGATTACAGTATCCGCGGACGTCAGTATTTTTATCAGTTTACACGAACAGGTTTTGAGCAGGCCCGAAAACTCTTCGCTCAAGCACTCAATCTCGATCCAAATTATGCCAGCGCTTACGCATGGGCTTCATACT
>JAUWVG010000466.1 GCA_030617525.1 Candidatus Aminicenantota bacterium
ATTGCCGTGACCGCGGGACACAGCAAAATAAGTTCAGAAATTCCTGTCCTCCTCATTGATAAAAATGAGGATATGACCCAGCTCACTGCAGGAGAAGGAAAAACCCTCATACGCCTGAAAACCAGCGGACAGATTATCCTAAAAAAACAATAATTTATTCTGGTTCTATCCCCTTCTTTGACTTGACTTTTTATCTGAGAATCTAATAATTCCATACACGGTGACTGGCTGACTAAAAATATTATCTAAATCAATGTGCTGGAAGGAGAGGCAGTGAAAAAAATATTGTTCATGGTGTCCCTTATCTATCTTGTTGTGGTCCCTATAACGGCCAACACCTTATTTGAACCTGAGGAAGTGAGATTGTCATTCGGAGAATGGTTGGCAAAAGGCAGATTTAAAATATTTGGGGGGTTGACCAGTGCAGAGATCTCGCATTCCTATATTCCCGAAATCCCAGAAGCGAGTCCGGATAGATTCATGAAACCCAGGACGGGATTTTTGGGAGGTATCGGCTATGAAATAGGATCCAGGTTTGGGCTTGAAATTGATCTTCTTTATTTCCAAAAAGGCGTGATGTTTGAAGGATCAGTGAGTCAAGCCGTAGCCGGTTTTAATGCGAATTTTAAAGCTACGGCGAGTATAGATGAACTGAGTATGCCAATCCTGGCAAAACTCAAGCTTCTCCCGGCTCCGACTCCTTATGTCATCTGTGGAGGCGAGATTGCATATATTGTGTCAAGCAAAGCCACATATGAGTACAACAACATCACGGATGGGGATTCCCAATCCGGAACAGAAGAGTATAAGGAAGGCGTCAATAGAATAGATTATGGCCTTGTGTTCGGTGGAGGCGTCGAATTTAAAGCAGGTCCTGTTTATGTGTTTATCGAGGGGAGATATTTTGTCGGTCTTGCGGATATCGCCGGAACAGATCCGGATATTCCTGAAGTCAAAAAAGAAGATTGGATAAAAACAAATGCCATCGCGGTGTTTATTGGAGTGAAAATCTAAGCCCTTATTGCGATGAACCTAAGGCGAAAAAAATGCCTGCCGAGAAAAAAAATCCATGAGAGAGAGATACATCGAATAAGAGTCCAAATTCTTTGGTCAATTTGTACTGCATTACCATCCCCAACGAAGGAGAGAGCATCCAGGATGGGATCCGGTTACTCCATTTCCTTAATTCTTCGATGTTCTGAGATTCTTCTCCTTGGTATTCAAAATCGCCCAAAGGTGATCTGACTAGAACGTTTCCATCAAGAACATAGTTGCCACTATAATGGAAAATGGCAAAACCACCATAAAAAGAGAGCCTGAAATTTTTACCGGATAAAGCTGTCCAGCGTGCCAGGGGAGAGAGAATCAGGGAATTGAGATTGATTTCACCTTCAGCTTGTGCCTCCAATTCAATGAGCGGAAAACCAAGAAAACTGATGGATTGGGCTGAATCTAAGGTGTAAGGAAGCTGAAAGCTGTAATACTGTCCCTTGAGACCTAACGAAAAATTACCCTGTCCAATTTTGTGCCATATTGAAAAATCCAGAGACTTGCCTGATGATGTAAGATCAATATCGGATTGAAAGGCTGAAAGTGCAGCCCCAGGCAGAAAGGTGTAAACAATATGATACAATTCATCTCCAATTATTCTTTCGGTTTCTTTCTCAACCGAGGTGATAAATGGAGACAGGCTCCATCCCCCATATGAGATCTGAATTTCGATTTTTTCTGCCTGCAGGTTTAACGTGAAAAGAAGAATCGTCAGTACGATCGGAAAAATATTTTTGTTCATCATATTAATTTAGCACAATTGAGTTTTGGGTCAAAATGTATTATAAAATATTTTTCCGCCTTAAATGAAAATAACTGAGTATTCCATAAACAGAAAGGTCACAACTGCCATGCTGGCCTTGATCATTGTGGTGTTCGGCTCTATCGCCTTTACTAGACTTGGACTGGACTTCTTTCCCGATGTTGAATTCCCTACGGTGTCGGTCATCACTGTCTATGCGGGAGCTTCCCCCGAAGACATTGAAAATACAGTCACTCGACCACTGGAACAGATCATCAATTCTGTCAGCAGAGTCAAGAAAGTCAATTCAATCACCTCAGAGGGATTGTCTATTATTATGGTGGAATTCGAATGGGGCACAAATCTTGATTTTGCGGCTCAGGATGTCAGGGACCAGATTGGTTTTTTCCAAAGCAGTCTTCCTGAAGCCGCCACCGATTCGTTAGTGGTGAAATTCAATCTTGTGCAGTTCCCCATCATGATTGGGGGCATCACCAGTGACCTGCCAATCGTTGAATTGAAGGAGTTGGTTGAGGAAAAAATCGCTCCAAAACTGCAGAGAGTCGATGGCGTGGCGTCCTTTCGAGTGTACTCGACCGAAGTTAGAGAGATTGTCGTTGATATCGACAAGGCTGCACTCGAGTTCAGAAATATCTCTCAGGATCAGATTCTTTATGCCCTCAGAATGGGAAACCTTAATCTTCCCGCAGGTCATATTGTCAAAAATTTTACCGAGTCGGTGGTCAGAACGATTGGCGAGTTTGAAAGCCTGGACGATATCCGAAGCACCATCGTTGGTTTTACATTGACAGGAAAACCGATCTACATCAGAGATGTTGCAGAAGTGAAAGATACACTTAAAGAAAACCGCTTCCTGACTCGAATTAAGGGAGGTCAGGGCCTCATCTTTTCGATCAACAAGCGATCGGGAGCCAATACGGTGTCCACTGCTGAAGGCGTCAATAAAGAACTGGAAAGCATTCTTGCGAACCTTTCTCATGATGTGAGTTTCTATCCCAGAATGGACCAATCAGAAATCATTCAGAGTTCTCTCCGTCAA
>JAUWVG010000334.1 GCA_030617525.1 Candidatus Aminicenantota bacterium
GGCTTGCTTCGTTTGTAGCGGAAAAAAGGACCAAGGAAATTGGTATCCGAAAAGTTCTGGGAGCAACTGTCCCCAATATCACAGGGCTTTTGATGAAGGAATTCCTGGTGCTTATTTGCATTGCCAATTTTGTTGCCTGGCCAGTGTCATATTTTGTAATGAGGGGATGGCTGAATGATTTTGCCTTCCGGATGCCGCTTCAAGTTTGGATATTTGCGACGGCCGGTGTTCTCACTCTTTTTATAGCGATTCTTACCGTTTGCTTCCAGTCCATAAAGGCTGCGCTTGCCAATCCTGCAGATTCGCTTCAGTACGAGTAGTTTCGGTTTGTTGGAGATTTCGGCACTCATCAAAAATAATGATTCTTAACTGACAGAATAATGGAATTGTGTTGAATAATGTCATTTCAGGAGTTAAAATAGAAACTTAAATATTGAATCATCAACAAGAATCCAATGATTTATTGAGTGAACATGCTTGATTCAACACGTATTAACCTCAAGTTGAAAATACAGGAATATTGATAACAGGGGAGTCGATCGTGAATGAAAAAATCTCGGAAAAAGAATGGCAGAATTTACCTCTCTATCCCATAGGAGTTGTGGCAGAGCTGGTTGGGACCTCAAAACAGACGCTCAGGCTCTATGAAAATTACGGTTTAATCAAACCTTCCAGAAGGAATAAAAACAGGTATTACTCAAAAAACGACATCAAATGGATCCAATGCTTAAGAAACCTGCTTCACGAGAAAAAGTTCAGCATCGAAGGTGTAAAAAAACTCCTGGAATATGCGCCCTGCTGGGAATTAAAAGATTGTCCCCCCGAAACAAGAGATGAGTGTTCAGCCTATATAGCAGTCACCAAACCTTGTTGGGAGCTGAACAAGGTGATATGCAAAGAAATTTCAGGTATGGTCTGTGAGAACTGCATTGTCTTTCTTTCCAGATTAAAAAAAGGAAAAAAGATTAAATAAAAGGGAATCAATTCCCGGTTGCAGATTTCATTTCCCACATTTTTTACGCTGTACAAAATAACTGATAGAAGCGCAAGACACGAAAGTTAGCAAGACAAGTAAAAATACCATATCATGTTTCCTGTAGTATGTAATGTAAACATATGTATAAATTATAACTATAACTTACTTCATTTATTAATATACTTTCTACGGGGAAATTGTCAAGTCGGAAATAGATATGTACCGAAAAATGTCAAGATGAGGGCTTTTTACGAAGAGTGTAAGTCACTCATTTCTCAAGCTGTTCACAGGATTTGAGAGGGCGGCATTAAAAATGGGAACGATGATTGTGATCAAGGCCACAAAAAAAGAAAGCAAAGCTGCAAGGATAAAAATACCGGCACTCAGATTGACCCGAAAAGCGAATCCCTTAAGCCAATTGTTCATGAAATGATAGGAGATGGGCAGAGCGAGACCATTGCTGATGAGGACCAGAACGGCAAATTGATTCACAATCAAAGCTGCGATCTGGTGGACAGAAGCTCCTAAAATCTTTCGGATTCCAATTTCTTTGAGCTTCTTGCTGATCGTTATTCCGGTTATCCCAACCAAGCCCATGCAGGTGATCAATATGGCCAGGACGGAAGAAAAAAAGACGATAGAATTCCACTTTTTTTCCTCGGAGTACCTCACGGAAAGGTCCTCATCGAAGAATGAGTACATAAACGGCTTGTTGGGACGGATCTCATTCCATGATTTTTCGAGAAGAGAAAGCGCCCGGCCCGTGTTTTGTGGTGAGACCCTGACCAATACATTGAGAAAATTCCCTCGATCATTAAAAATATGCAGCACTGGTTCGATGTTTGTTCTCAAGGTCATATAATTGTAGTCTTCCACTATTCCGATGATCCTGAGTCCTCCTGCATCTTTTCCGATCGGATTTTCGATTTTGAAATGTTTGATGAATTCTTGATTGACAACAACAGTCCCTTCCGGACTGAACTCTTCGGAAAATCCCCGGCCTTCCACCAGCCTCATTCCCATCGTTTTGACATAATCATAATAAACCGAACTGAAAAGAAATTGACCCTGGATTCCGTTAACTTCAATATTGCCTGTCCCGGGATACCGGCTGAAGGGGTAGGAGCATCCGGAAACGCTGATGATTTCACTGTGTCTAGAGGTCAGATCTCTAAAATATTTGACCACTCTTTCACTTTCCGGGCCTCGTTCCTGAGTGCCGATCATGATGATTCCATTTTTATCAAATCCAAGGTCTCTCGTATTGATGAACCTTATCTGTTTCCCCATCGTCAAGAAGGATATGATCAGAAAAATCGAAACCGAGAATTGAAAGATGAGAAGAGATCTATTCAGATGATTTCTCTCCTTGATTTTTTGACTCCTCCTCAAGGTTTCGACCGGTTGAAAACGGGCAAGGACCAGCCCAGGGTAGCTTCCCGCAGCAAATCCGACGAGGAGTGTAAAGGCCGCCAAAATAATCATATTGAGCGGAGAAAAAAAACTGGTGACGCTGAGATTTTTATCTGCCAGGTGATTGAATGAAGACATCAATATTTCAGCCAGCATCAATCCGAGAATCATCGAGATGATGGCCGTCAGAACAGATTCGCTCCAAAATTGCCGGAGGAGATTTTTTCGTCTGGCGCCTAAAACTTTGCGCATACCGATTTCAACGGCTCTTTTTGAAGATCCGGCTATGGATAAATTCGTAAAATTGATGCATGCGATCAAAAGCACCAGCAAACCTATCCCGCCTAAAATCATGGACTTCCTGATATCAGAACCTTCCCCGCCTCCGATATGCTGGGAGTGCAGATGGATGTCTTTGAGATTTTGCAGGCTGAAGACGATTGTTTCCTTGTCCTCAAGCCATGCTCCACGGCCCCGTCTTTCCTCGATGACGCCGGCCATATGTTGTTCAATGAATGACGGAAAACGTCTTTCGAGTTGTTCAGCCTCAACACCTTCATTCAATCGGATATACGTGTAAGACTGCGGTGTTGTCCAGCTCATCAAAGATTGGGGGGTTCGTGAAACGGCAACGTTTTGGATGTTGGCAAATATTTCATACTGCAGGGTTGAGTTAGGGGGGATATTTTCGATGATTCCCGAGATAAGAAAATCTTTTGTTTTCTGTCCGAAAGTGACGGTCAAAATTTTTCCCATGGGGTCTTCATCCGCGAAGTATTTTTCCGCCATGGATTGGGTCAGCACAAGAGAATTGTCCTGGATGAGAACTTGGTCTCTATTTCCCTGAAGAAGTTTGAAAGAAAAGACGTTAAAAAAATCGGCATCGACCATGGCCAGAAGTTCCAAGAACTTCTTGTCTTTGTAACGCACGACGGGATTATCCCGCACAATCCTGACAGAATGGAGAATCTCGGGGAAATATTCTTTTAAGGCGGGACCCAAAGCATTTGGGTTCTGCCTGGTCGTGAAATTGTAATGGTTGTCAGTTTGAATGATTGAATAGATGGAGTCGGCGTTCTCGTAAAATCCATCAAACGAAAGCTCATCGCTGATGAACAGATAAATCCACAGGCAGCAAGCCAAAGCGATGGAGAGGCCGAAGATATTGATGAAGGTCAATACCTTTTGCCTTGTGAGATGGCGAATGGCAATTTTTATATGATTGTCAAACATCTCTGCTCCCTGATATTAACACTGTCCACATTATACCGGCCATATTCTGTGCTCACCATCATAAGAGCAAAAAATATGCCAATCTCTTCTCATGACAAACAAGCGCCTCAAGAGACCAATATGTGTTCATTTTTGAACAATTTGTCTTCGTATCCGAACAGATTCCAGGAAAATATTACGGTAGAATAAATCTCATAGGCTTTCCTGATCAACGCTGGCTTGCCTCTGACGGCAAATGGAGTTTCTTAGGCATGAAGTGAACTTTTTTCAGATAAAATCCGTCTTAAAAAGTGAAAGTTCTAAGCGGATTGTTATTCATAAAAAACACAGCGCTTTAAAGAGTTTTCTATGATTCAAATGATACTCAGTACGAAGAGATAAGAGGCGACATATGTTTAAGAA
>JAUWVG010000077.1 GCA_030617525.1 Candidatus Aminicenantota bacterium
CCAGGGCATGGCGATAGTCATCATGGATAGCAGTATCCCCGAATTCTCACTCCCCGCCGGATAAGTCCTTTCTCTCTGAGATTGGAACCGGAAAAGCCATATCACTCTGATGACATACACAATCCCGAGGAAAGAAAGAGCTATAATTTGAACTTCATTCTGGAGAATATATAAGAAGTCGCTCATGAGATGTTACCTATAAGGGCTTGTTTATGGTTCTGAATGACTTAAACACAACCATCAGGCTTGGGAAGACCGGCAAGTTTACACGCACCCTTGGCAGGACCAGAGGGAAAGAGCTCAAAGATGTGCTTCAAGGAGAACCCTGAGTTCTTGCACACTTTTCGAACCATGGGCGCTAAATTTTTCTCTAGATAATAGCCTCTTATGTAGTTGATGACTTTCCAGTGGTCCTCGGTCAGTTCATCCAGGCCTTCCTCTGCTTTGGCGAGAGCCGAGGCGACTTCTTCATTCCATTCGTCTGGTTTCTGCATGAAACCCTCTTCATTCAGTTCATATGTCTTTCCGCAGACATCGAGTTCGGGCATCGATCGCTCCTTCAGTCAATTTTGACGCGAGATTATAACATACATCAATTTTTGCGTAAAACGCAAAATTGGAAACGAGATAAGTGTAAAGAGATGAATATTAAAAAAGTTTTTCCCCGCCTTAATCAGCTTTGAGTGTGAACGCTTCAGTCAGCCAATATTTTATCTCATCTCTAGATTTGCGGAATTCTCTCAAAATATCTTCCTGGCTCCCATCTGCTTGAGCAGGATCCTTGAATCCTTTATGAATAATAATTCCTCCAGGGAAAAAGGGGCAAGACTCCTTAGCAAAATCACAGACAGTGATCACATAATCGAATTGGACATCTATGAATTCACTCACGTTTTTAGAGCGTTGGGAGGAAACATCTATACCGATCTCCTTCATAACTTGAATAGCATTAGGATTGATACTCGAGGGAGCTGTGCCAGCGCTATGGACATCATAATAGTCTCCAAACAAGATCTTTAACAAACCTTCGGCCATTTGTGAACGAGCAGAATTGTGGGTACAGATGAAGAGAACTTTTTTCTTATTATTTTTTTTGTGCATCATCCCATAACACTCATAAAATTTATATATCTCGATTTAGAATTTGAACCAGAGTGTCATGTTCAAGTATAGGTCGTCTCCTGGTTTTTCTCCTTCGTCAGGCATGCTGTAAAAAACATACTTGATATTGGGAATAATCCACACATTTTTTGCTGCTTTCCAACTCAGAGCTCCAATAATCAGATTTGAAGGAGCATCGGGAGAAAAGCGAATATAGAGAATTTTATCTGCTTGAGGATTGGCATCAAACATTTTGTCATACCTCAGGACACATTCCACCTTCTCCGAAACTTTCAGTACAGAAAAAATTGAAAAAAGCTCTAATGTTTCTTTGTCGTCATCAGATTTAAGATGCAGACCCGCGTACTGGATTCCGATCCTTCCCCAATCTGTTGTGTAAGAAGCAAAGGTTTGTAGTATGTAATTCCTCTTGTCTTCATTTCCTGTTTCATAGTCAGCATAGAGTTCCAGATAGAGTCCTTTAACTGGCTTAAACCCTAGTTGTGTATAAATGATTTTTCCTCTGTTCACTTCTGATTTATTTGCAGATCCATTCCCATACATTACATGGTATGTTATTGTTTTTCCGCTGTTAAGATTTCCTTTGAGAGCGACTCCAAGATCCCTTGTGGAGGCAAATCTTTGGAGATCAACAGGAGGTTTTTCTAAGGCTCTGTAACCCCAAATCTCCATGATATTACTGAAAGTCGGAGATGGTTGGATCCCGGCAATTAGTTCATGGCCAATCCCACCAAGATTGTAATTCAGCCAAGCATCTTTGACATACGGAGTCAGTAAGCGAGATTCGAGATGCTCTCCAGGAGAATTTAATTCAAATCTAAGACGCATTTTCAAGTTATCGGCGAGTTTATTATCGTAGGTGAAATAAATTCTTCGGAACCAGAACCCGTGACGGCCTTGGATATCATCATCATGATGTTTGGGCACGTAGTAGTATTCGCCCAGCATGTAGCCTTTGAAAGTTCCTTGTGATTGAAGAAAAGTTGGGAGTATTGCAGTAACCCAAACTACCCAAATAAGGACACTTAATCTTCTCATTACTCCTACTCCTTGATTATTCTCAACTCATAAAAACACGGTCTCCACAAAAAACTGTCTCCAGCTTGGATCATACTGTCTGAACATATGGAGCAATCTATTTTAGACTTTCTGATACAGAAACATCAAACAAAACAACTACTTTGAAGATTTATTAACTTGCAGAAGCATTTTTTACCCTTTAAAATACTTATCTACATTCAGAGATAGAAATAAAGAAGGCAAATTTCAAGTTTGTTTCTACATATGGAGGCGAATATGCGTACATTTCTCATTCTAATATTGGTCCTTTTCTTTTGGTTGGTATCCCTAGCGGCCACATCTTCCGATTTTGAAGAGGATATCATTTCCACATCTCAAGGCGATCTAAAGATCACCTGCATCGGACATGGGACTTTGATGTTTACGTTTGACGGGAAAATTATTCACATTGACCCAGTCTTCAGGTATGCGGACTACACAAAAATGCCGAAGGCCGACCTCATACTAGTGACTCATGAACATGGAGATCATCTGGATGATGTCGCCATCCAAGATTTGACAAAGGAAGGAACGGCGATTATCTACACGAAAAAATGCATGGAGCAAGCAAAGATCGAGGGCAGCATCATCATGAAGAATGGGGACACAAAGACTGTCCAAGGCATCAAGATCGAAGCCGTGCCAGCTTACAACATCAAGCACATGCGAAGCGGAAACTCTCCCTTCCACCCTAAGGGAGTGGGAAACGGTTACATCCTTACATTCGGTGACAAACGGGTGTACGTGGCTGGAGACACAGAAAACACACCGGAGATAAAGGCACTTAAAAATATCGATGTGGCCTTTCTACCGATGAATCTCCCCTACACCATGACACCGGAGATGGTGGCTGATGCGGCTAGAGTTTTTAAACCAACGGTCCTTTACCCTTATCATTTCGGAAACACAGATACATCCAAGCTTGTTGAGCTTCTCAAAGACACTCCAGACATCGAAGTACGGATCCGGAATCTTAAATAGCCTTTTTTACGAATAATTCAGATTAGTTTTTAGGATCGAGCTTCTCTTTAAGCTCTTTAAGAAGGTTCATCACAACTTCTTTGTTGTCTTTATCTTTTGCACTGCCTTTAATCTTGATCGTGGCCATTCCTGATTCATCATCAAATTCGGACTCGAGGTCATAGCCTTCGGGAAGGTCTTGTTCCATTTCTTTGACAGCATCGGTAAAGGCTTGTTTCTGAGCTTTTTCAAGCTTCATATGGGCAAGAAATGCCGCTTCGCCCTCTTCATTGACAAAGCTCATGAGATGACCTTTATCTTTGGTGATATAAATAACATCCTCTTTCCCCTCTTCTATGTCTGTTTTGTGTTTAATGGATATTGTGTGGCCATGTTTTAAAGGAATTTTATGTGGCTCCTTGTGGATGCTCAGAGTGATGTCTTTCACCTTGTTTTCCATAGCTTTGAGTTTTTTCTCCAGTTTTTTGAGGATTTCTTCCATCTCCTTTAGAGCCAACTCTTCCTCTTCAGTTTTGGATTCCATTTTTTTTGAGAGCCGCTCATGGATCTTTTGGAGTTTTTCATGGATTTCTTTAAGTTCTGCTTCCTTCACTTGAAGATGGGTATCCGGATGATGCTCGACATGAACGCGGGGAGTGACGACCACAGTCTTTTTTTTCCCTCCTTCTTCACTGACTTTGACGGTAATGTGTTTGGATGGATGTTCTATTTTTTTTACGACAACAGCCGGAGCTTTGATTTCGATGACCTTATGACCATCTTTTGTTCTGGTTTTCAGTGTAATCACGGACCCTTCATCCAGATCAATCTCTTCCATATGTTCATGTAAAGTCAGTGTGTCTCCTTTAACGACCCAAATACCCTCTTCACCTTTTTTTATGTCTACGGCTTTTCCTTTGGAAGTTATGGCGATTTCTTTTCCAGAGTCATCCTTTTTTATGATGATGACAGGTTCTTTTAATGTGAAGCTCTTTACTTTTCCTTCATCAGTGATGATGACCTCGACTTCACCTTCTTCTCCCTCAGCCATGTGCCAAACAAATACATCCTTCTTTTTGTCTTTGTCCTCTTTTTTTTCTGCTTTTTCTGTCTTTTCTTTTTCCTTTTTCTTTTCTTGTTTCTCTTGGGCTACAACATCTTGGCTGAGATTTTCGGGTATCGATATATCTTCGATACAGGATTTATCCGCATCGTGACTCACAGGGGATGGTCTCGCCATGCCCAAAAATGTTATTGTCAGAATAACCAACACAGAAAAAAATATTTTTGTTCTCATTTTGACCTCCTTAAGTTTGAATTTTTGTTTGAGAATAGTCAGCAGCCGATCATTGAGCTGGGATCTCCCCATGGCTCCCAGAACGGATGCGGGTGGATTCCAAGACATTTGCGTGAACCTTCTGATGGAAAGAAGGTTAGCTGCGTAAGTAGATGGCTTGATTCCTGTTTTCAAGACCAGCTCGTCGCATGCTTTCTCCTGTTCTTTTTTCATCAACTGAAAAACCAGCCAGCTGAGCGGATTAAACCAATAAAGACTCAGGCTTATCCGGGCCAACATTATCACAAGAAAATCTCCTCTCTTTATATGAGAGAGCTCATGATAGAGCGCCGACTCACGTTGTTCTGCAGTCCACGACTTTGATTCATCCGGCATAATAACCACTGGCCTTATCCAGCCCCATGTCAGTGGGACCTTGACTTTTTTATGCTGTAAAAGAACCACTTTTTTCTTCACAGAGACTGCCTCAAAAAAACGATTCAGCAAATGCTGCCAAAATGAACTCTTTAAGTCTTCGGCTTCTTTTGTGAGCTTACAAGCCCCATACAGACCAAAGATCTGCCTCACTAAAATAAAAATCAATCCAGAAAGCCAGAGAATAAGCAAACTATATTTCATAAGATTCCACAAACGTGTGTCAGTTATTCCAGACCATTTAGATTGTGGAGCATTTTTACTTTCATAGCCTTGAGATTCTTTCCCACTGTTATCTATTTCAATGGTCATGGGTTTTGCACTTTGGTTGATCACAGCGTCATCCAACGCAAAGGATATTCTCGCCTCGTTTGTCCAGGATGGGATCAATCCTGTCTTCCATCCCGAATGAACAGTTGAAAGGAGCGGAAAAATAAGCAATCCGATAAGTGAAACCGAAAGGATAAAATGCCTCAATGATGCGGATTGTTTGCGACACAGGTTCGCTAGGAGAATAGCAAAAAAAAGTACTAGAGTGCTTTTGATCATGTATTCAGACAGCAGCTCTAGCCAAATAAATTCTGATAGATATTCCATTATTATCTTCCCTCTTTTTGCGCCTCTTCTATCAGTTCGAGCAATTGATGATAGTTTTCCTCGGATAACTGATCTTCTGATAGATCGAGAAGAGCTGCAACCGCTTTTTCTGTTGAATTGTCAAAGAAAGTTTGCAGAAGATGTTTGAGGGCATTATCTCTTGCCGTCTTATGTGGAACGGTCGGGACGAACATGTAACGGGGTCCATCCTGCCTGTGAGAGAGATGTCCCTTCTCTTCCAGAATTCTAAGCAAAGCTCTTACGGCAGAATATGAGGGAGGATTGGGCAGCTTTTCAAGGACTTGTGCGGCTGATGCATCACCAAGCTCATAGATGATATCCATGATCTGCCTTTCCCTTCGGCTTAGGTTTTTATGTCCTTTCATTGAATTGATCTCCATTATATCTAGTGAAAAAATGCTGATTTTTTAGCATGCTAAAATTATAGCACCCATTTTTTACCATGTCAACACAAAATGCTATATTTTTAGCATTTTTTCTCAAAATTTTTTTACCATTTATCATATCTTTAGAAAATCACTCTGTGCATGAATCTATACTCTCTTATTTTACCTTGTTAACTACTGACAAGTTTAGAAAGTTGCAAAAAACTTTTTTCTGTTTTGTACTCTTAATACAATAGGTGGGGCTTCCTAAGGTTTCTGAAAACATCAAGGCCAGCACAGAATATATTCATAATTTCTGAAACATCTTGATGTTCTTCCAGCGCCTCTCTCACTGTTGAAGTTCCCATGATCTTGTCAAAATACTCGAAGTGGAACAGGAACTGCCCGGAATTCATATCCATTATAGACTGAATGATATGCATTGACGTTTCAAAAGATTTAAAGCGATTCCTGTCCGTCACATGGATTTGTGCTCCTGCACAGATTCGGCCTTGATATTTTGAAAGTTCTGGAGTGAACCAGGCTTCTCGAAACCGAACGCCTGGGAGTTTGAGACTATTGAGTGCTCTGGCGAGTTTTGTGCCATCGATCCATGGAGCACCGAAAAGCTCAAATGGTTTTTTGGTCCCTCGACCTTCTGAGATGTTAGTTCCTTCGAGAAAAACCTGCCCTGGATAGACTGTAGCTGTGTCCAAAGAAGGCATGTTCGGGGATGGCATTATCCATGGCAGAGAGGTTTCGTCAAACCACATTTGCCTCTTCCATCCCATCATAGGAATAACCGTGAGTTTTGCTTTCTGAGAAAGGAAATTGGAATTGAAGAGTTGCGCCAGTTCTCCGACTGTCATCCCATGCCGTATAGGGATCGGATAGAGTCCGACAAAGGAACTGTAGTCCGGATATTCCAGGATGGGTCCCTCCATGTCGATGCCGTTGATCGGATTAGGGCGGTCCAACACGATAAATTCTTTGTTGTTCTCTGCACATGTCTGCATGGCATATGCCATTGTAGCGATATAGGTGTAGATGCGAGTTCCCACATCCTGGATATCGAATACTAAACCATCAATGTTTTCAACCATTGAAGGCTCGATGAGTTTACCCTCATCGACCGTATCAAAGGACCGCATGGATTCGTCGATGTTTGCCAGCTTGTCCGGATCGGATTTTTGGGACTGTCCATAGAGACTGAACATAGGGATACCAAGTTTTTCATCCCTGTCATAAGAGACGTATTCCCCGGCCTGTGTCTCTCCACGGACGCCGTGTTCGGGCCCATAGAGGGCTGCAAGATGGATGCCAGGGGTGTTTGAAAAAAGGGTTATGGTGCTAGTGAGGTTAGAATCTGTCCCAGTCAGGTTGGTGATCAAGCCTAACCGCTTGGACTTCACCAGATGCAGGTGTTTTTCTAGAAAAATCTCTACACCCAACTTTACATTTGATTGAGATGTCATTTTAGTGGTGCCTAGAATCCCGTTTCGAGAAATCAGTCTGATCTATTCCTTGCATCTTCCTATCAATCACTTCATTTTGTCATATAAAGATCTCATAAAAGAGACGACATCGAGGGCATACAAACTTGATCTATATGATTACTTCTTATTGGCGAGTTGCACATCCACCCAGAAATCATACTTTTTAGGCGAGCGTCTCCCCCTAGCTGTTGAAGCGCGTGTTCCTCCTGCTGGCTGTTCCGATACCGTTTCCGCTGACCGTTCGCTCTGGGATTGAAAACGATTCATGCGCGCCTGCTTCATCGCTTCTGTCATTCCGCCCCACTCAAATCCAACTTTGATCTGTTTTCCTGGCTCGGTGCCGATACCGGGTGCTAACTCAGCAGCTCTAGCCAAGGGGACGGCAAATTCAATGGCAACGTTTTTTTCTTGGTCCTGTTGGATTCTGTATACCGCAACTCTGGCATCCGAAGGAGTTTCCGCAGGGTTTTCTTTAGCCTTTTTATTAATAACATTGGCGTCGTAAATGACATAATTGGGATTGGTGAGAATATCGTTTTTATCTGCATCGGAAAGAGGGCCTTTTTGTTTTTCCAGCATAGCGATGTACTGTTGGGCAGAAATTCTTTTTTGGATAAATTTGATCCCGTAATCTTTTTTCTTTTTGCCAGCAACATTGAAGTATATTGTCATTCCTGTTTGATTGATCGAACTCAAATATTGGCTATCTTTAAAAATAAAAAGAACGTAAAGATAATTTGCGTCATTCATGAAAGCATAATCAACCTGGACTTTCTTTTCAAAAGTCGTTGGCAATCCTTGCCAATCGGCCCCAGCACCATCAATTTGTAACGGTGCAGGGCACCAGGTGCTATTGACCACCTTGTCCTTTGCCGCACTAATAATAAAGATTGA
>JAUWVG010000216.1 GCA_030617525.1 Candidatus Aminicenantota bacterium
TATGTGTACGGCCCTGCAAAACCCAGATCTTTTTACGCCGGCTTCGAATTTTCCTTCTAAACAGGAGGCCAGTTGGTTCTTGTTTCAATTTTTTGAACCAATCCTTATAATTGTAAAATAAATGTCTTTGTGAATATGAAACTGAAAAAAATTTTAAACGGGGTGCTGGTTGTCGCCTTCTCCTTACAAATAAACTCAACCGGAGACATTTCCTGTCAGAGCCCAGAATATTACAGCAATACACCAAATGTTTGGATTCAAGCTAAAGTTAAACCGGAAAAAATATTGGAAAATTACTTTACTAGCAAAGGTTTTATGAAGGGAAATATAGTAATTCCAGAGTTGGATGTCGAAGTCACACTTAAAAAAAATCAATTCTACAAAAAGGAAGAAAATGTTGGAGATGTATTAGAAAGGATCAATGAAATAAGAAGAGAGTTCGGGCTGCCCATTCCTCTTCCTGACAAGATTGATGCATGTGGTTGGTGTGGAAAAATTACTGCTGAATGTTCTAAAGAAAAAGCATTTGCAAATATTATTTTAATAAAAGAAAAATTAAATGATTCAAGCAAGATTTCCACATCGGGACACGAAAATGGACATTTTTTATGGTACATTGCCAAACAAGAATTAATTTATAAAAAATTCAAAAATCCAGATATTGTAAAATCCCGCGTCAATGACAATTCATCTTTTGCTATACTCTGTGGGTGGATCGCAATGAAAAAGGCAGGATACAACTTAGATGATTGTTTTATAATCAATATTAAGAATCCCGAAGCAGAAAAAAAATCAGACCTTATAAAAAATCTGGTCCGCGATTATCTCCAGGACAAAGATTAACTTTATCCTTCAAAATCATTCAATCATTCTATAAAATTTGACTTGTCTTCCATTTTTCCATAGTATTGTCTCAAAAAAATATGTCTTTTAAATTTAATAAACTGTTTAACTTCGTCTTGCTTTTTATCTTTTTATCCACCACTCTGTTTATCAATTTTATGCACACAGAACATAGTGTTCATTCGTCCAATTCCTGCCCGGCCTGTCATTTCCAGAACTCGACAATCACCACAAACTTGTTCATCTCCTTTTGTCTACCTCAACTGACTCTTCTGGAAATACTGCACATCTTTGATTCCTTCTCTTACAATCAACCCAACCTGACCATCCCGCTTTCTAGAGCTCCTCCACAAGTCTAGCTCCTCACTTTCACTGTATTTCCATTGCTTTAACTACAAACCCCGTACACGAGGAGGTGGCATGATAAAAACAAATATCATCTTTCTGATTATATTCCTCGCCTTCTTCTTGATCCCCTCTCCCTCCCAAGGAGCAGAAGAAGAGCTCACTTTAGAACAGTGTATCAACCTGGCTCTCAAACAAAATCCTCTGATACTCTCTTCACTTGAGCAGTATCAGGCCTCTCTAGCCCGAGTGAGCCAGGCAAAAGCCCTAGCACAACCTTCCCTTGACTACGACAACGACATGCAGCCCAAATTTTTCAATCTTAAAGGAACTGGCGAAACTTACTTGGGAGTCAGCCAATCACTTGAATTCCCCGGAAAACGGATACTCAGAGGAAAAATTGCAACAACGGAATCTCAAGAGATATTACAAGATATTGATCTCCTAAAACTGGATATCATTTTCCTGGTTAAAGAAGTCTTTTACGATCTTCTCTTGGCCCAGGAAAAACTGCAATACGCCGAACAAGATCAGCAGCTCGCTCAAGATTTTTTACAAAAGGCCGAGCTCAAATACAGCGCCGGAGATGTAGCCAAAGTCGAAGCTCTCCGAGCCCAGGTCGAAGCCTCAAAAGCCGCCAATGAAATAAGGGTGGCACAAAACGAGGTTAGGCTGGCCACAGCAAGACTCAATTTCCTTCTGGCTAAAAAAAAGTATGCCCCTCTTAAAATCCAAGGCACTCTCAAGCGTCCCAGATCTAGAATAGATCTAGATACCCTGATCCAAAGAGCTCTTATGATACGACCTGAGATTAAAAGGTTGAACCTAACTCTCGAAAAAGAAGGTCTCCAAAAAAAACAGGCCTACATGAGTTATCTCCCCGATTTTGATCTCGGCTTATCCAAGCACTGGATAGAGGGAGAAGGCAATTTCTGGGATTTCGCTCTTTCCCTCCCCATCCCTCTATTCTTCTGGCAGCCGATAAAGGGGGAGGTCGCCGAGGCCCAAGCCAATATCGCTTCACTTCAAAGAGAGGCTGAACACCTCAAAAACGCCATTACCTTGGAAGTAGAAGAAGCGCACATGAACGCCGTTACGGCCCAGAACCAGATCACTCTTTTCGAAGAGGAAATCATCACTCAGGCTGAAGAAGTCTACAACATGTTTCTCTTCAGCTACCAAGAGGGGGAAATCGGGAGTATCGAGCTCATCGAAGCACGACGCACGCTCCTGGAAGCGCGAAAATCATACGCCGATGCACTCTACAACTACGGAATCGCTCTGGCCGCACTGGAAAAATCCATCGGACAAACATTAGAAGGAGAATCCCTATGACTAAAAAATACATCAGTCTTTTTATTCTCTTTGCCTTCATTGGATGGGGAATGGGCTGCACAAAAAAAACTACGGAATCCACTGCCGTGGATGAAGGAATGACCCAAAAAGAATCCGGTCAAACCACAAATACAAGGCCTCAAGGAAAACAGCGGGCGAGAAGTCAAGGAACCCAAGCTGTCGGTAGAGGATTCCAGAACCGGAGTTTAGGCCAGCAATCCCGCACCTGGAGCTCTGAAGATGTTGTCGAGTTAACCGAGGAAGAAAAAAAAATGGTTGAAATTGAAACAATAACAGCCTCTTTTATGCCTTTAAGATCCCAGCTCCAAGCCTTAGGTAAAGTCTTTGCTCACCCAATGAGAAAAGCCATCGTCAGCTATGCTTTCCCTGCCAGAATCTCAGAAATCCACGTCCGGATCGGGGATTGGGTGAAAACCGGACAGGAGTTGATCACTCTTCAAAGTGAAGAAGTCGGCATAGCAAAATCAGATTTTTACAAAGCCAGCGCCGATTACGAACTGGTCAAAGTTAACTGTGAGCGGGCCAAAAGACTCTACGACCGCGGTGTCGGATCTCAAAAAGACTATCTTTCCTGTGAAGCAGAGTTTAAAGTGGCCGAAGCCAGTCTGAATGCGGCCGAAAAAAAACTCCATGTGCTGGGATTTACAGAAGCACAGGTTCAAACCATCGCCGAAACACATCAGATCAATCCTATTATCACTCTTTTTGCCCCGATTAACGGAAAAATCCTCGAATACAAAGTAGTGCTCGGAGCAATGGTCGACCAGTCCACAGAAATTCTGACCATCCTGAACCCGGAAGTTCTAGTTGTCGACGCAGAAATCTACGAAAAAGATATCGCCAAAATTAGAATCGGACAGAATGTGGAAATTTCGGTTCCTGCATATCCCAGAGAGAAATTCGAAGGCAAAGTCAGCTACATCAGCGATGTTCTAACCGAAGAGACACGGACCATAACGGTCCGTGTAGAAGTTGAAAACAAAGAATACAAGCTTAAACCGGGCATGTTTGCCGACGTCACAATTTATCTCAACCATCAAAGTGAAGCCTTGGTCCTTCCCAGTGAAGCCATTCTGGATGAAAAAGGCGAATCACTTGTCTTTCTCGAAATCAGCAATAAATACATCCCTGTTATTGTTGAACTCGGAACAAGAGAGGGGAATTTCATCGAAATCGTCAAAGGAATTCGCGAGGGAGATATCGTTGTCACAAAAGGAAACTATCAGCTCAAGTCTAAACTCTACGAAGAAATACTCCAGAAAGGCCATGTGCATTAATCATGTTTTCTCTAAAACGGAGAATCTAAGATGATAGACAAAATAATCGATTATGCTTTAAAACATAGATTGCTCACAATTCTCTTAGTTGTTCTGGTTTCGATATGGGGAATCATTGCATACATGAAGATGCCCAAGGACATCTATCCTGATCTTAACGCCCCTCTTGTCAAAATCATAACCGAGAATCCAGGCATGGCAGCCGAAGATGTGGAAAGACTCATCTCCTTTCCCCTGGAGAGTCTGCTCAACGGGGCTCCTCATGTCACCCGTGTTCGTTCGGAATCGACGACGGGTGACTCTGTTGTTACAGTCGAATTCGATTGGGGAATGGATATTTATCTGGCACGGCAGATCGTTTCTAGTAAGCTGGAGCTCATCTCCGGCCGACTTCCCTTGGGAACAACTGAATCCATATTAGGACCCGTATCCTCAAGGATGGGAGAAATTTTCGAATTTGCCGTGATTGGTGAGGATACCGATCCCATGGAACTCAGGTCGATAGCAGACTGGACAATCCGATACAGACTGCAGGGAGTAAAAGGGGTTTCCTTCGTGATCAATCTCGGAGGCTTCATCAAGCAGTTTCAGATCTTTCTCAAACCCGAGATGTTGAAAAACTATGACATCACTATCAACCAAGTCAAAGAGGCCATCGAAAACAGCAACAGGAATTTTTCCGGAGGCATTATCATCAAAGGCGCCCAGGAAACCCTGATCAAAGGCATGGGACGCATCGAAACCCTTGACCACATCAAAAACACTGTTATCACTTCCCGCAACAACGTCCCTGTCTATATCGGAGACGTAGCCGACGTCAAAATCGGCGGCAAGTTCAGACGAGACGCAGCCAGTCACAACGCAGAAGAAGCGGTCTATGTGACCATCGAAAAACAGTACGGCGGCGACACTCTAGAAGCCATAAGTAACGTCAAAGAGGCTCTCTCTCAGATCGAAGGAGATCTTCCCGAAAAAATAAAAATCAAGCCTTTCTACGACCAATCGATCCTCATTCTGAAATCCATAAGCCACGTGGAAATCTCTATCCTCGAAGGAGCCTTTCTAATTTTACTGGTTATGGTTTTTTTCATGTGGAACCTACGAAGTTCTTTTATCGCCTCATTGACCATACCCTTTTCGATCCTGATCGCTCTGGTTTTAATGGCCATTTTTAAAGTTGATCTGACTGTGATGTCCATCGGGGGATTGGCCATCGGTATCGGTAAGGTGGCTAACGGCTCCATCATTATGGTCGAAAATATCTACCGGGTTCTCAGAGAAAAAAAGGGGCAAGCCTCAACATTAGAGTTGACGGCTGAAGCCGCTCATGATGTCGGGAAGCATCTTTTTTCCGCAAACATCATT
>JAUWVG010000446.1 GCA_030617525.1 Candidatus Aminicenantota bacterium
CGTGCGAAATCCCGGATAGTTGGGACTGTGGCCATGCCTCTTTTCTTTTTGCTTTTTTTGGGCATGGGATTCAGGAGAATTGCTATTCCGGGGATGAGTGAGGATATGGACTATCTCCGTTATCTTGTCCCAGGGATTTTAGGGATGAATCTCCTGTTCTCATCAACTTTTGGCGGCCTGTCTGTGCTTTGGGATAGAGAATTCGGTTTTCTCAAGGAGATTATGGTGGCTCCAGTTTCCCGTATTTCGATCGTGCTGGGAAGAATCGCCGGTGGGGTGACGACGGCTTTGATGCAGGGATTATTCATCCTGGGGATTTCTTCTCTTATGGGGTTCCGGATGAATTCCATTCTCTCTCTGGGAATGACAATTGTGTTTATGGTTTTAATTTCCGTGGCTTTTCTCGGGTTCGGCCTAATTTTTGCCTCCAAGATGAAGGATATGCAGGGATTTCCTATTGTGATGAACTTTGTAATTTTTCCCTTGTTATTTCTCTCAGGAGCCTTTTATCCGCTGGAAAACTTTCCGTTTTGGTTGAGGTATATTTCGCATCTCGATCCATTGACCTACGGGGTCGATGGTTTAAGGGGTGTTCTCATTGGAGTATCGACGTATTCAATTTTCTTTAATTTTGTCATGATGGTTGGGTTTGCGATGCTCATGATCTTTCTTGGCGCATATTTCTTCGAAAAAAGTGAAAGTGTCTAGTTTGATGGGATGATAAAAAATCTTCAAGACATTTACACGGCCTATCTCAAAGAAAAAACATCTGTGATGTGCGGGCAGTTGAAAAAGCTGGAATGGGGTGATCTCTGCTCTTCTATTTGTCCCTCTCCCGTTGAAGATGGATTCCGTAACCGCGCCAAGTTTAAAATATTTTATGAAAATAACCATATTCGGATTATGGGAACCGATCCGATCCAGGGTGAGGTCCCGGCCGAAGAAAGCCTTTGGATTATTCCAGAATGGGGAAGGGATTGTGTTCGTGAAGTTTATAAAATCATTACGGATAGGTATCAAAAATGTCCCGTCGATGGATTTGAAATCCAACTGACTCATGGTCGAATGGAATGCCATATTATTCTCTCAGTGAAAAAAGGGATGTCTGGATTTTATGAAGAACTCGCGGCGGCCATGATTGAAAATATTTCAAGGTTAAAAGGTGTGGCTGTCCCTTCTTTAAAAATAGAATTTGGAGAGCTGTTTTTAAATCACAGCATTTTTGAATTAGATATTCTTGCTCACTACCTGGCTTTTTTCCAATCCAATATTCACTTGACACCTAAATTAATACAAAATGTCAGCTCCTCTTTAAAAAAGGGCAGCTTTAAAAGAATCATCGATCTCTACTGCGGGGTGGGGCTTTTTTCTCTTGTCTTACGGGACCGGGCCGCGGAAATATTGGGGGTGGACAGCAGCAAATGGGCCGTAGAAAGTGCAATAATCAATAGAGGGCATTTGGATTTAAATCAAATAAAATTTAACTGTACCTCTGTCGAAAAGTTTTTAGACGCACTCCCACTTTCTAGAGATGATTTGATTTTTCTCAATCCTCCCCGCCAGGGAGTGTCCCCGGTTGTGATAGAGACGATAGCTTCTCAGAGGCCTCGTTTAATTTGTCTTGTCTCGTGCTTTTTGGAAACACACATGTGCGATCTGAAGTTGTGGGAGGATTCCGGTTATTCTATTCGTTCGTTATCGGCTTTTGATATGTTTCCTTTTACAGATTTTTTAGAGACGGTGACAGTTCTCGAGTCTTAGGCTTCTTCTTTTGGCTCAGGAAGTTTTTCTGTAGAAGTTTCACTGACAAGTTCGAGCTTATCTGAAAATTTATCCAAACGTTTGTCGGCGTCATCAAATTTGCTTTTGGCGTTGCCCAGGTGAGCGCCGAGGACTTCAAAATCTTTTTTGAATCGAACTAAATCTCCCTGAAGCCGGGAGAGGGATTGAAAAATGGCCTGGGCCGACTTTTCGATTTGAAGGCCTTTTAGACCCAATACGATCACCTGAAGGTAGGCAAAAAAGGAGTTGGGGGAAACGGGGATCACTCTTTTTTGTGTAGCGTAAGAAAAAATGCTCCGATCATCTCCGAAGTTTTCATCCTTGAGAATGGTTTCGTAATAGATGTTTTCTGCCGGGACGTACATAAGGGCAAAATCGAATGTGTGCTCGTCAGGGAGAATATATTTTTTGGCAATTTCTGCGATGTGTTTTTTTACATCTATGACGAATTTCTTTCGCAGGTCTTCCTTTTCTTTGGGATTTTCCTCTGTAAGGTACTTTTTGAAATTATCCAAAGGGAATTTGGAATCGATGGGAACGAGGTTGTTGCCGATATGGACGACCGCATCGACGATATCACCGCTTTTAAACTTGTACTGGAGGTTGAAGTGGGCGGACGGGAGGATTTGTGAGAGCAGATCGCCGAGGAAGAGCTCACCGAGGCCTCCTCGGAATGTCGGAGCCCGCAGAAGATCTTCCAGATTGGAGATGCTTTTGGCCTTGTCCAGAACCTGTCGTGTGGCATGTTCCATTTTTCCCAAGTCTTTTTTGACTTCCCCCAGAGTGCCCCCGATGTCTCCTGTAGTCTTCTGGAATTGTCCGCTCAGGTTCTGCAGCTGCTGGTTGATGTTTTGAGTGAGCTGGCCGATCTGCTGCTGCATGAGGGAGAGGGCTTTGCTGTCATCTTTTAATTCCCGTAAACTTTCGATTTTTTGAGTGGTGTTCCGGCTGGACCAGAGGAGGAAGATAAAAAAGACAAGGAGTCCGGCTCCAAAAATAATCATAAAAAGCGTAACGTCCATATGGTGTTTTCCTATGCCAGGTCATTATAAAAGAAAACTCAAAAAAAGTTAAATTGACAACAGAAAAAGACTTTTCTAAACTATAGGGGCTTATCGGCCCGTTAGCTCAACTGGTAGAGCAACAGACTCTTAATCTGTAGGTTGAAGGTTCGAGTCCTTCACGGGTCAATTTTTTCCCCCAATTAGACTGGTCCTTATTCTCAGAAAAGCACATCGATATTTTTAATTTTTAAAA
>JAUWVG010000442.1 GCA_030617525.1 Candidatus Aminicenantota bacterium
AGGATATTTCAATCCCAAGCCTTTCACAGAATATTCTGAATCAGAAAAGCGGCTCCATCTTTTTGATTTAGCCATGAGCGAGAATCCTCAATTTCAGGTGCCAATCATTTTTCCATCAATCGCCCTGCCTTTTTCGGAGAAAGAAGAATCCAATCTTGTAATGCTTTCTGAGATACCCATAGATAAAATAAAAGAAGTCACAAGAGGAGAAACAGAAGTATTAACGCTTATCTTTGATGAAGAAAAAAACATTGCTGAGTATCATATAGGTGAAATCAATTTTTACACACTCCCCCATAATAAAATCTGTATTTATTCAATCTCGTCACTTTTACCAGGTAAGTATGAGTGTCGGTTAGTCATGAGGGACATCAAAACAGGGAAAGGAGCAGTAGCTTCTTCATCGGTTGAAATTCCTGAGGCGTCAGATTCGGGAATAAAGCTATTCCCACCTCTATTGCTTATCCCGGAGAAAAAGACGTCATACCTAAAATTATCAAAGGATCAGAAAAAAAGGACAAAGAAGGATTCTCTCTCTATAAATGATATTTACCCTTTTCTATCCAATGACTTTTCACCTCTCGTTGAAGGTTTAGAGCAAGGAATATCTAATCTATTTGCTGAGGTGCGATGCTCTATTTTTAATACAGAACCTGATGTAGAATTATCTGCTTATCTCATGGATCACTCATCAGGAGAAAAAATTCAATTATCTTTCTCGTTCCTCTCATCTAAGAATGAAGGAGAGCTCTACGTACTTTTCCTGGAATTTGAAATGCCTGAATTGGACCCAGGCAATTATTCCATAGAAATTATTGCAGAGGAAACGATCACCAAATCTAAATCGCAAGTGACTCGAAATTTTAAAATAAGATGAAAAGGATCTTGAAAATCGGCTCTCTTTTTTTGCTGCCCATCCTTTTGAATCTCTTTGCTGTCAATGACCTGGAATCTCAGGAGAAGGGAGTGCAGAAGGCGCTGCAGCATGAAGCTGCGGTGACGTTGAAGTTGATTCAGGTTTATGTGACCGATAAGGAAGGAAATCCTGTTACAGACTTGAAAAAAGAGGACTTTTTTCTATGGGATAATGAAAAGCAGCAAAAAATCACCGATTTTGAAACTCACGTATTCGTCTTTCCAAAAAAAGAACCGGAGCCTGCTCAAGCTGTAAAGATCCCGGAAGAGGTTGTGCCTTCACCATCTCCAACACCAATGAATCGGAAATTCTTTATTTTTTTAGATATTCAGAGGAATGATCCCATCGGGATCATCAAGTCCAAGCGAATAGCCCGCTACTTTGTGGAGACACAGATTCAGCCCGGCGATGAGGTGGGAGTCTTTTCGTTCCAACCAACTGCGGGATTTGTCCTTCATAAATATTTAACAACTGATATGGAAAAAGTTCTTTTTGCGATCAAAAAAGCCAGAGCACTTCCGGTTGTGCTTAACTGGGGTGTTCCGATGAGTTCCGGTGGGCCAAGTTGGGGTGGATTTGCGAAACCTTTAAATGTGTTTTATTACGCACTGGAGGATCTGTCTGTATCTCTCCAGTATATTCCGGGAATAAAAAATATTGTTCTTTTCTCCAGAGGAGCAGGGGCGGGAGCAAAAGAAATGTTTGATCTTCTGGGGAATAGGCTCGCTTCTGCAAACTGCCGTGTCTACACTGTGGATACCAATTGGAGATGGCACTACCTCAAAGGCTATTTTGAGAGCGGGCCAGGATCGGCCTTAAAACAGCTGGCCATATCATCGGGGGGGAAACCTTTTGAAGATCCGGATGATGTTGAAACAATTGCACAGGATATCCAGCAGATGACCAGCAATTATTATGTCTTGGGGTATTACGTCGAGCAGGAGTGGAACGGCGAGTATCATGAGATAAAAATAGAAGTTAAGGGAAAGGACTATGTGATTTATGCACAAAGAGGCTATTTCAATCCGAAGCCATACTCTCAATATTCCGCAGCCGAAAGGAGGCTCCATCTGGCGGATCTGGCATTCAGCGATGCTCCCCGTTCTGAAGCTCCGATGCCTTTTTCCTTAGAGGGACTGCCTATACCGGGAAAGGACGGCTCAAGGCTGGTCCTGCTCTCTGAGATTCGACCTGAAACTCTGGAAGAAGTCTTTCTGAATGATACGGAAATAATCACGCTTGTCTTCGATGAGGAGAGAAACATCATCGATTCCGGATGGGCAGTCCTGAAATATGAATCAACAAAACACACACCCATTCATCATTACTCCATTACTAGATTAAAGCCCGGTTTGTATGAGGGCCGGGTTATAGTCCGTAATCTAGTCTCAGGAAAGAGCGCGATTGGGACGTCTTCTTTTGAGGTGCCGGAGTTCAGGAAATCTAATCTAAATGTCTATCCGCCCCTCCTGCTCATTCCAGAAAAAGGGAGCTTCTATATAAAGGCCGTAAAGGAGGAGAAAAGACGGAAGATTAAAACCCTCTCTTTAAATGAACTCTATCCCTACCTCTCCAGCAGACATTCTCCTCTTGTAAAAGAAGTGGATCGAAGTGAAAAGAATCTTTTAGCTGTTTTGCGCTATTCCTCCGGCAGCAGAGAGGACCTGAAGATTGATTGGGAAATTGAGCTTTTCCATGGTCCAAGCGGACGAAATATCCCGCTTGAATTCAACATTGTCGAATCCGGGAAATATGAGGAGGATGATATTTTGTTAATGGAGATAAGGTTCCCATATATTGAACCGGATATATACACTCTCAATATCACTCTGCGCGATCCCAATTATAATCTGGAAGCCGTGACCTCGAGAACTTTCCGGATTCGATAAAAACAAATTGGACGTCTTTAAAAAAACAAAATTGTTTTCTCGTGCAATAGTCCTCCCCAGTCGATTTGTCCAGAGGGGAAAGGTCGATCTGAGCATTTTGAATAAACGCCTTCTCTATGTAAATCGTATTAGAAAGCAAAGCAGAGAAGAATTGGAGGGCATTATGAGGAAGTACTTTCAAATTGTCTTTATTTTCTCCATTTTGATCAACACAGCGTTCAGTGGACAAAAGGCTGAATGGAAAGGAACAATTAAGGTGGAG
>JAUWVG010000303.1 GCA_030617525.1 Candidatus Aminicenantota bacterium
ATTTTTATAGAGTTCTGGGAAGATGATAGAGAAATCCGTATGGAGGACGAGCGGGCATGGTTCATCTCCCGAGAGGGAGATGAGAGCGAGGAACGGAATCGAGCGAGTTTTTCTCGCTGGGAAAAACTACGCGTGATTTCTTATCACTTTACAGAACTCAAAAAAAATCACAAAAAATGTGTGTTTTAGTCTTTAGGAGAAGCCGGGACGGTGATGTCGTGTCTCTTCATGAGTTTAAACAGGCCCTGTCGACTCATCCCAATCCTTTGTGCAGTCTTGACTCTGTTAAAATTGAATTGACTGAGTGCCTGATAGACAAATCTCTTTTCAAATTCAGCCTTGGCTCGAAAAAAATCATGCGGCAGAACTTTTTCTTTCTCTTCTCCGGGATAAATCTTAGAGGAAAGACAATCAGCAGGAATCACACGTCCTCCATCACTTAAGATCAGACATTTCTGTATTTCGTTCTGCAGCTCTCTGATATTCCCAGGCCATGAATAATTGGCTAAAAGCTCAATGGCTTCGGGTGAAAAGATCATTTCTTCTCGGCCAAAGTCATCACAATACTTTTTTAAAAAATAATCTGTCAGTAGAAAAATATCCTCCTTTCTTTTTCGTAATGGAGGCAGCTCGATTGTTAAGATCTTCAACCGGTAATAGAGGTCTTCACGAAAATTTCCCAACAAGACTTCCGCTTCAATATCCCTATGTGTTGCGCTGATGAGGCGAACATCGACATGACGGACCCTATTGTCTCCTACACGCCGAATTTCTTTCTCCTGGAGGAACCGGAGAAGTTTCGCTTGAAGATGAGTATAGAGATCACCAATTTCATCCAGAAAAAATGTGCCACCACTTGCCTCCTCAATCAGGCCAGGCTTATCGCGATAAGCTCCGGTAAAGGCCCCCCGTGTATACCCAAACAACTCGCTCTCCAGAAGATTCTCAGGAAGAGCTCCGCAGTTTACGGCCACAAATTGACCATTCTTTTTAAGGCTGCTTTCATGGATTTTCCTGGCTATAAGTTCTTTCCCTGTTCCACTTTCTCCCTTAATAAAGACAGGGACATCCCTCGTTTTGATCTTGTCAATCAAATTACATACATTTCTGATAGACTGACTTGCTCCAATAATCATTTAGTATCCTCGTACGTTGTCACTAACATAACAACGCTTGAGTCACCTAAAATTTCTCACCCTTCCTTTTTATCTTTTAAGGATTCTAGGGATCAAGGGTACGAGGGTTCGAGTAAAAAAATATTTAGGAATTTTAAAGAATTGAAAGTTTGGAAAAGAATTGTTAAAACACTTATTAAATCTTTAAAAAAGCACTTGAATCCTTGAACCCTAGAATCCTTTTCTATGAATTACTCACATTAATTGGATCATTTACGACCGAGGTTGCTGCAGATGCGAGGTGTCGGCAGTTTTTATAAATGATTCACATTAATTGATGGTTTTGGCTAAAGCTTTCAGTCTTTTATTCACATCACGATAATTAGACTTCCATTTTTTTACATCGAGGAAAATCTGCATCGCTTTGAGAGAGTCTCCCATCTCTTCACAGAGAGAGGCCAGTTCATATTTGATTGAAAAGGCCTGAGCTGAACCTTCTTCCGAAATCTTGAGCGTTTTTTCTATCCAGATCAAAGCTTCATTATAATCCTGTTTTTTCCGGAAACACACGCTCATCACCATGTAGCAATCGATCGCAAGAGAGGAATCCTGAGAAGCCATCCTCATTTCATCTATGGCTTCATCCCAAAGTCCCTGTTCAAGAAAGGCGAGACCAAGATTGTATCGACTTTCAAAATTTGCCTCAAGCATCTTTTTACCGATATCTTTTTTAAAATCTGCGATAATTTCGGATAATGGCTTCTCAAATGTCGAAATCCCTTTTTCTTTTTGAAGAACCAAAATATCCTGCATCGCACTCAACTCTTCGTCAATTCTCCCAGCCAGATCAAAATATGCACTTGTCTCTCCCGCAGGTGAGAAGGGAATAATATCTGTGTCTGCAAAAATATCTGCGACAGAGACTGTATCTTTCTCCCTGGCCGGTTTTTCAGATTGACGAGAATAATCAAAATCCTTCTCGCTGCCCTCACTAAAAAGCTGCGATTCTTTTTCCACAACCTTCTCCACCCTTTCTGGAATTTCATCAAGATCAAAATCTTGGTAAACGTTTTTGAGTTCTTCAATCTTCTGTTTGATCCGGGATTCGTCAGGAAAGTTAATGATGAGGTTATCGAGAATTCGTTTTGCATTGCGAACAAGTCCCTGCTCAATATATAAGTCTGCCTTGGTCAGACTGGCCTCTAATGTTTCCTCTGTTTTCTCTCTGGATTCAAAAGAGTCATCAACAGCCTCTTCTTTATCGGAAATTCCTAAGGTTTGCTTCAACTGCTTGAGTTCCTGGTAGTATGTCCCCTCTTCGGGGAACATCTGGACCAACGACTTTAAAACATCCAGGATATTGTCTTTTTGTTTGTTCTTCCGGAATTCAGAAAGGAGAATCTTGCTCACAACCTTAAAATTCTCTTTTTGTCCACTCTCTTTGTAGATTTTCGCCATTTTTTCTAGAGTAGGGACATGAATGATCTTGGCTCCCATTATGAGCCCAAGAAGGCTGATAGCCTTATCTCCCTTCTTTTTCTGTATGAACGAATCAACAATCGGATCAAATAGAGCAAATGTTTCGTCTATTTTTTTCTCCAAAATATAAATCTTCCCTAATCTGACTCTCGTATTTATCTCACCCGGTCTTAAGGACAATATTTTGGCAAATATTTTTTCCGCACTTTTAAAGTCATTCTTGGCATATAAAAGGCTGCCATAGATTTTAAGTGCTTTGATGTTTTCTTCATCTTTTTTGAGAATATTTTTAACGAGGGAAAGGACTTCTTTGTCTTTTTTCTCAATTTTCAAGAGGTCAATAAGATTGGAGAGTGTACGAGAATGGTCTTCCTGCAAATCTCTGGCTCGATCGAGTAGTGGTTTAGCCTCCGCATATTTTTCTCCAGCCATCATGATCTCTGCCAGTTCATTCAGTTCTTCGATGGTTTGTTCGACTTGGCCTTCACTTTCATATAAATCCGCAAGAGCAAGCCGTGATCCTATATCCTCTCTGTCCAGTTCAAGCAATTTATGGTAAACCCTAATGGCATCTTTAGGCCTTTCGTCTTGAGAATATTTTTCTGCCAACAGTAGATATTCTGTCCGTGATTCAGAGATGAATCCCTGCCCTTGGAAGAGATCGGCCAGTTTCTCCACATATTCCAATTCTTCAGGTTTCAGCCGAGTGATTCTCTTATAAAGAGCGATAGATTTGGCGTAAATATTTTTCTGCTCGTAATGCTGGGCAATCCGCAGGAACTCTTCAACAGCCCTTTCCACAAGATCGGCCTTGACATACAGATCCCCAAGAATATTTCGGATCGCGATATCTTGTTCTTCACCCCCCGTGAGAAGTTTCTGGTATTCTTTTATCGCTTCTCTGTATTTTCCCCGCTTGACATACTTTTCGGCTATGGCTTCGGTTTCTTTTCTAGAGCTCATTTCTCTTCTTCCAATCCCAGATTAAAAGATCTTCTGTGAAAATCTGACGGCCCGAGTTCCCTCAATGCCGCATAGTGTTCCTTTGTCCCATATCCCTTATGCTTCCACAGAGCATATCCGCTGAAAACCTTGTCTAAATGGACTAAAATCTCATCCCTGATGACCTTGGCCATAATGGAAGCCGCTGCAATCGATTTGCTCTTTCTGTCGCCCTTTAGGATTTTTTTCTGAGGAAAGGGAACATCTGTAAGATAAAATCCATCTACAAGAAGGTATTCAGGTTTAATGCCCATTTTATCGATAGCTCTCCGCATGGCCTCCAATGAAGCCCAATATATATTTAGTCGATCGATCTCTGTATTTGTTGCTAATCCAATGCCCACATAATTCGTGTGTTCGAGGATGGATTTTGCCAATCTCTTTCTTTTATTGGGAGACAGAAGCTTAGAATCATTAATTTCATCCATCCATGTTTGTCCTTCACCAGTTATGAGCGGTTGAGGAAAAGCCACTGCCGCAGCCACAACCGGGCCGAATAGAGCGCCTCTCCCTGCTTCATCAAGGCCCGCAATGACTGAATACCCTTCTTGGATGATCTCTCTCTCGATCCTGAAGTCTGCCAATTCTCGCCTCAAACAGAACAG
>JAUWVG010000021.1 GCA_030617525.1 Candidatus Aminicenantota bacterium
ATCAGCTTCTTGATCACCTCCCGGGCATGAAGTGAAGCCCGCATAATTTTCTCGATGTCTTTTTTGGCCTGTGTGGACAAATCCGTATCCTTTTGGAGAAGCTGGGCGAAACCCAGGATACTGCCTATAGGCTCGTTCAGCTCATGGGCCACCCCTGCCGACAGTTGGCCGATGGTGGCGAGCCGGTCGGCGTGCCGGAGCTGATCCTGGAGCTTCTCTTTATCCTCTTCGCTCTGAGTCCGTTCGATAATGAGCGCAATCTCCCTGGACACGGCGTCGATCAGAGTCCTTTCCTCTTTGAGAAAGGGCCCTTCATCCAGTTCGGGTTTTTCTTGGGAATAGGTCACTTCGACATTTCCTCTCAGAGTTCCTCCGACGAGAATACCGGCCGCCTGTCTGTGCACGCCCTCCTGAAACTCATGAGTGGTATATGTCGAATCATCCAGAATAATTCTGGCCGAAGTGATATCCGGATACAGCCAGGCTGGAGGGAGAAGTTTGACAATTCCATGGAGGATTTCCTCTAGAGAAAGGTTGCCCTGCTCGACAATCTTGGCAATGCCGTACAGGCACATCAACTCCTTAACCCTCTCTCTCAGCTCCACTTGAGCCCGCCGGTAGCCAAGAGCTATGCCCAGTGTCTGGGCCACACCCTCGTAAAACTCCACGTCTTTCTGCTTAAAAAAGTCCCGGGTTTTCTTTTTTAGATTCAGCAGGCCGATGTTCTCCCCTTCGACCGGGATGGGGACCAGTACGATCGACCGGTAATCTGTTTCTGTATTTGTGCTTTCTTTACCTGCGTCACCGGTCCAGAAACTGTCGTATCCGAGAAAGACGTCTCTACTTTGCCGTTCCAACCACGTATCTCTTTTTAATTTAGGGATGATTCTTTCCTGTTTGTCTTTTTCAATAGGTATGATCTCAAAGCTGAAAGGATCCTTCTGGGACCGCAGGAGCTCACTCCTGTAGAATTTCCCCCTCTCCTTCAACCACATGACGACACTGTCGCTCTTTGTGAACTCCATCAGGATCGCCGAGGCTTCACTTAAAAAGTCGATCCTCAGAAGTCCGCTCAAAGCCAAATGCATGATCTGGTTGGACAGATTGCGGATGTTTTCTAAATCGTTATTTTGCATCTTAATTTGAACATAACACACTCTCAAGAAAGAGGTCAATTACAGGAAATTTGTTTTGGAGTTGTGGTTATTGGATTTAAAAAGAAAATTCACAAAACTGAGAAATAAACATATTTTTTTTATGAGAGGATTTAGATATGAAAACAATTGGTTTGATTGGAGGAATGAGCTGGGAGTCGTCTTTGGAATACTACCGCATCATCAACGAAGAAGTGAAAAAACGACTGGGGGGATTTCATTCGGCCGAATGCCTCATGTATTCTTTTGATTTCCAGACGATTGAAAAGCTGCAGCACGAGGGAGACTGGGATAAATTGACCGAGCTTATGGTCCATGCTGCTCGAAAAATCGAGAGGGGAGGGGCTGATTTTATCGTTATCTGCACCAATACCATGCACAAGATGGCCGATCGAATCCAGGAGGAAGTGAACCTGCCGCTCCTTCATATGGTTGATGTCATCGCCAAAAGGATAAAATTCCTGAATAAAAAGACTGTCGGTCTTCTAGGGACCCGATTCACGATGGAGCAGGGTTTTTACAAAGATCGACTGAGAGATAAGTACGGCCTTCAGGTTCTTATCCCCGATGAACAGGAGAGGCAGGCTATTCACGACATTCTTTATGATGAGCTGTGTTTGGGAGAGATCAAAAAGATTTCGCAGGAAAAATTCAGAAATATCATCGAAAATCTCACTTCCAATGGAGCCGAGGGTATCATCTTGGGCTGCACGGAAATCCCGCTGCTGGTGGATCAGAAGGATTACGAAATCACGCTCTTCGACACCACCACCCTCCATGCCCAAGCCGCCGTCGAATATGCCCTTTCAACAAGTTGAACATCAAATACGAAAGCCCTCCTTAACCTCTCGTTTTACATAAGTTGATAAGGTTATATTTAAGATGTATAATAATCATTAAGCACTTTACATTGAACAGGTTTAGATTAACCTTTTAATAGATTACATAAATATGGTTACATTATTGTTAGTGAGTAATAACAGAAATTTTATTTCATCAGTATCTGAGTATTCAGAAAAAACTGAAATATTACGAGCAAACTCCGGGAATGAAGCTCTTGACATGATTGTAAATAAAACAATTAACCTTGTAATTATCGATGAATCATTGGGAGACATGACTGGACTTGAATTTGCTAAAAAACTAATTTCAATAAATCCAATGGTTGATTGTGCTGTCGTGAGTTCGCTTTCGTCCAAAGACTATCATGAAGCCAGTGAGGGTTTGGGCTTGATAATGCAGCTGCCTGTGCAGCCTGAAAAGCGGCATCTTGAACAACTTTTGCTTCAGGCAAATAAAATTATCCAAATGACAGGAAGCAGCTAAGCTTATTAATAACAATTTTTATAAAAGGATTAAACTCATGGAAAATGGAAGAATAGCAGTTCCGTCTAATGAAAAGGGTGGACTGAATGGTTTGCGTGCAGGTCATTTCGGTCACTGTGATGTATTTACAATAATTGACGTTAAAGATGGAAAAATTGAAAATGTTTCAACGATTCAAAACCAAGAACATGTCCAGGGGGGCTGCATGGTACCGGTCAATCTGCTGGCGCAAAATAATGTAAATGCCTTGATTGTTGGCGGTATTGGAATGCGGCCTCTTATGGGATTTAATCAGGTTGGAATAAATGTTTATTATGAAGCTGAACGTCAAGAAATTAAACCTGTAGTTGAAGATCTGATCTTAGGAAAACTGAATATCATTGGAAATGACCAGGTTTGTGGCGGAGGTTAATAAATGGCTGGAGTCATCAAAACAAAAAGAAGTCTTATTTTTGTCTGCTTTATCGGTATTTTTATCTTTAGTTTTGTAGGGATTTTGGCTTTGGCGCAGCAAAAAGGCGAATGGCCATGCTTTCACGGCATAGACCGTACCAACAAGTCGAAGGAAACGGGACTGTTAAAAAAATGGCCGGAGAACGGACCCGAACAGCTGTGGACGGTCTCGGGCCTGGGCAAAGGATACAGTTCCATGTCCATTGCCGGAGGATATCTCTATACCGCCGGCATGATAGAAAAACAAACCTATGTATTTGCCTTCGACCTAAGTGGAAAACAGGTCTGGAAGAAACAAAACGGTACATCCTGGCAGACAACCATGTCGCATGCCAGGGCTTACACCGGTTCTCGAAGTACTCCCACATACAATGACGGCATTGTCTATCATCTGAGTGACTTAGGACTACTGTCCGCCTTGAATATTAAAACCGGTAAAGAAATCTGGGTCCTAGAGCTTCGTCAGGAATTCGATGCGGAAATCCCTGAATATGGATATTCTGAGTCCGTTTTTATCGAGGGAGAACGCCTGTACTGCAACCCAGCGGGAAATAAAGGATTTATGATCTGCCTTGATAAAAAGTCCGGGGACCTTATTTGGGCGAGTACGGAAATACCGGGCACCGTGGGATTCAGCTCTCCTGTTATTGGAGAATTTGCCGGCTTTCGCCAGCTCATCAACCTGAGTTCTAATTGTGTTTATGGTGTAGACACAAAAACAGGAACATTGCTCTGGAGCGTGGAGTATGAAAACCAGCGGTCGAATAATTGCCCGGATCCCATATTTCACGATGGATTTGTGTTCGCCTCAAGCGGTTACGGCAGAGGAAGCATTCTGATAAAACTCACATCTTCAGGAGATGCGGTTATTCCGGAAACGGTCTGGCATACGGATCTTATGGACAATCTCCATGGCGGAGTCATTCTGCATGATGGGTATCTTTACGGTTCGGGTCACAACGAGAGAGGCTGGTTCTGTTTGGATTTTAAAACCGGAAAACAAATGTGGAAAGAGAGAGGGGGAATGGGCTCATTGATCTATGCTGACGGTATGTTCTATTGCCTGGGGGAAAGAGGAATGATGAATTTAGTCAAAGCCACACCCGAAAAATATGAAGCTGTGAGTTCTTTCCAAGTGCCCAACGGGGGAGTAGGAATGCACTGGGCACATCCTGTGGTATGTGGTGGACGGTTATACGTGCGTCATGAAGATAAACTGTTTGCCTATGATATACAGGGGATTTAGTCACTTTTTACTGCTGCACGCCATCCAGCTTTGAGCTGTTTGGAGAGTTTTGAAACGAGTTCAACATTTTCGGGATTTCCGGCGATATTGATATTTTCCTCAGGATCCACCTGGTTGTCATACAATTCCATCCCGACCTGGTTGGTGGCGATTTTTTTTCCATCATCCCAATGGTACCACTCCACATAATGGTATCTCGAAGTCACCATCGAGTAGCCCATATACCGCTTTCCGTCGAGTGTTGATCTTGGTTTCTGATGATAATGGCTGAAGACAGCCGACTTCAAAGCCAGCCCGGGAGTTTTCAACATGGGTTTGAGGCTTATCCCCTCCATGTTATCCGGAATCGGGATTCCTGCAAGGTCGCAGAGTGTCGGAAATAGGTCGACTGCTTCGATGAGCTGTTGACATTTGACTCCCTCTCGATGGAGCCGTGGATCACGAATGAAAAGAGGAACACGTGTGTCGATGTTGTAGTTTGTCTGTTTGCCCCAGCTGTTGTGTTCACCCAGCTTCCAGCCGTGGTCTCCCCAGACTACAACGATAGTGTTTTTATCCAAGCCCAGTTCTTTTAAACGGTTCATCACCCGGCCCAGGCAGGCATCCACAAAACTCACACTTGCATAGTAGCCGTGTTTCAGGAGCCGGGCGGTTTTTTCGGGCATCTGAAAAGCGGCTGGATGCCCGACCCACTCAAGATCATAGCAGGCTCCCAACTCATACATAGAATTGATGGCCAGGGGGGGTGAATTTTTTGGTAAAAATGGATTGGAGGCCATGGAAAGATTGTTCCTGTCGTAAAGATCCCAGTATTTTTTTGGAGCCACAAAGGGGAGGTGAGGCCTGTAGTAACCCAATGCAAAATAGAAGGGCTGCTTTTTATCGCTCAATTCTTTTAATTTTTCGAGGGCCATATCTGTTTGCGCCCCATCGTAAAAAGCATTATCCGGTCCGTCAAAAGACTCCCATGAGCGGCCGTAGGCCCATCCGCCGGCATAGGAGAGATTGGGATTCTTTTTTAAACGCTCGGCTCTGACTTCAGCGTGTTCTTTCTTAAGGTCTTCGTCGTGGTAGAAGGATTCCGGGTCACGGTCGATCAATTCGGGAGACATATACTGCGGCGGTTTGAGGTCGGGTTCATCGAATGAGACAGGGTCGGGCATATGGTTGTGAAAAATCTTTCCCATGGACACGGTGTGGTAACCGAATTTATGAAAATGCTGGGGCATCGTGACCGCATCCGGATTGATCTCTCTGAACTTATCACCAAGACTGTACACACCGGTCGTTTCAGCCCTCATGCCCAACATGACACTCGCTCTGGATGGAGCACATGCCGCAGCCTGACAGTAGGCCCTGTTGAACATCACGGCGTCCTTGGCAAAAGCATCGAAATGAGGGGTTTTAATTTCATGGCTCCCGTAGCACCCCAATTCGGGACGCAGGTCGTCGACGATAACAAAGAGCACGTTTAGACGTTCTTTGTCATTCGAGAGAAAGCCGCAGCCAGGCATTAGGGTTGCAATGCTTGCGGCTGAGGTGAACTTGATGAAATCCCTGCGGTTGAAAGTAAAAGAATTCTTTTTCATTGATCCCTCTTCCTAAATCCCAGGATATAGTGATTTTTATATCAGAGAGGAGGATGTAGTGTCAAACTAATGTGGGACTGAGCATGATCGATACCAATTAAAAAAAATGTCTTTCTAAATATGTTCGCAGTGATGTTTAATCGTTTTGCCTTTGACAAAATATATCACATTTTCACTGATATTAGTGGCATGGTCGGCAATTCTCTCCAGGTGTCTTCCGACTAGGATCAGGTCTACAGCTTTCTTAATAGAGGAAGGATCCTGTAACATGTAGGTCAAAAGCTCTCGAAAGATCTGATCATTGAGATCATCCACTTCATCATCCCGCTCGCACACATTTTTGGCCAGCTCCGTATCTTTTTGGATGAAGGCGTCAATGGCATCCTTGACCATTTTTTTTGCCAGTTGAGCCATGCGAGGAATATCGATCAGGGGTTTGAGAGTGGGAGACTTGAGCAGCTCGAGTGATCTCTGAGCAATATTGACCGCTTGGTCCGCAATCCGTTCCAGTTCGCTCGATATTCGAAGCACGGAAGTCAAGAATCTCAAATCCACGGCCATCGGTTGATGCCGGGCCAGAAGCGTTAAACAGAGTTTATCCAGTTCTACATCTAAAACATCGATGTCTTCCTCCTGCTTGAGAACCTGTTGAGCCAGATTCTCCTTCCGTTCCTTAAGGCTTGTTATGGCTAAAGAAATGGCCTCTTCTGTTAGTGCGGCCATTCTCAGCAGTTTTTCCTTCAATTGGTCGAATTCTTCGTCGAGATGTCTTTCCATTTTTGTCTCCTCTTAGCTTGTTTTCTCTATGATTAACCAAATCGTCCCGTAATGTAATCTTCGGTCAATTTATTGGAAGGATTGGTAAATATCTTATCCGTGTTATCGAATTCAATCAACTCCCCCAACATCATAAATGCGGTGTAATCAGAGATTCTTGCCGCCTGCTGCATATTATGTGTGACAATCACTACAGTGTAATTTTCTTTTAGCTTGTGAATGAGGTCTTCGATCTTTGCTGTGGCCACCGGGTCAATGGCCGAACAGGGTTCGTCAAATAGAATCACTTCAGGTTCGATCGCCAGGCTTCGGGCAATGCACAGACGCTGCTGCTGTCCTCCGGACAGTGAGAAGGCATTGTCATCCAAGCGGTCCTTGACTTCATTCCACAGCGCGGCTTCGCTTAAGCTATTTTCTACGATCTCTTCAAGATTTCTTTTATTTTTAATGCCATTGATTCGAAGCCCGTAGGCAATATTGTTAAAAATGGATTTAGGAAAGGGATTGGGCTTCTGGAACACCATTCCAATTTTTTTACGCAATTCGACGACATCTATCCTTGGCTGATTGATGTTTTCGTTATCCAGAAGGATCTCGCCTGTCACCCTTGCACTTGGTATGACATCATTCATTCGGTTTAATGTGCGGATGAATGTTGATTTGCCGCATCCAGAAGGGCCGATCAATGCGGTGACTTTATGCTCTGCACAAATCACATTGATGTTTTTAAGGGCTTGTTTATTTCCGTAGTAGAAATTAACATTTTTTGTTTCTATCTTTGCTTTTGTAACCATGATTATTCCTTTCTGATTTTCCTCAGCTTATAACGGAGGAGGGCCACAGAAAAATTCATTCCCAGCACGAGCAAGAGGAGGACCAGTGCTGTTCCATAAGCGATCGGACGCACCTGGGAAATGGCATGATGTTGAGTTGCCATGACATACAGGTGGTAAGGCAGTGCCATGAACTGGTCATCCAATGAATTCGGCAAAATAGGCAGAAAAAAGGCTGCTCCTGTAAACATGATAGGCGCCGTCTCACCGGCGGCACGGGCCAACCCCAGAACTGTTCCTGTCAACATTCCGGGCATGGCGTATGGAAGAACATTTGTCCGTATGGACTGCCATTTGGTTGCACCCAGAGCCAGGGCACCTTCGCGGTAGGAATTGGGAATGGTTTTGAGGGCTTCTTCACTCGAAGTAATTGTCCAGGGCAAGGTCAGCAGCCCTAATGTCAGTCCTGCTGAGAGAATGGATGTGCCGAATTTAAGGATATTGACGAACACGATGACTCCGAAGAGTCCGTATACGATCGAGGGAACACCGGAAAGATTTCGTATGGATAATCTAATAATCCGGGTAATCTTTGTCTGTTTGGCGTATTCGTTCAGATAAATGGCTGCAAACATGCCCATGGGAACAGCCAGGATTGCAGTGACAATGGTGACAAAAAAAGTTCCAACAATAGCGGGGAAAATACCCCCTTCGGTCATCCCTCTCCGGGGAGCCTGTGATAAAAATTCCCAGCTCAATGTTCCAGCGCCCTTGCTTCCGATGTCGTACAGGAAAATAAGCAGGAACGCAAAAACGATATACAAACAGACCCGCAGTCCAAAGAATCCAAGGGTTTCTATAATTTTCTTTTTCATTGTTCCCGTTCCTGGTATTTGTGTAAGATCACATCCGAAATCATGTTCACAAAAAATGTAATGATAAAGAGAACAAAACCCACTGCAAAAAGGGCATAATAATGAGTGGTATAATAGGGGACTTCCCCCAATTCAATAGCGATAGTTGCGGTCATAGTTCGGATGGAACTCAAAAAACCTTTTGGAAAGGCCGGGGCATTTCCAGTGACCATCATGACGGTCATGGTTTCACCGATAGCCCGGCCCATGCCCAGCATGACTGCTGCTATGATACCGGATAGAGAAGCGGGCAGTTTTACACGGATTAGGGTCTGCCAGCGGTTTGCTCCTAGTCCAAGAGAAGCCTCGGAGTAGGTTTTGGGTACGGCGTTGAGCGAGTCTTCGGATATGCTGATGATGGTGGGCAGCGCCATTATTGCCAGCAGGAGGGAACCGTTGACGGCGTTTAAACCATTACTTGTCCCGAATATTTTAGCAATGATCGGCCCAAAGAGCACGATCCCTAAGAAACCAATAACAACGGATGGAATTCCAGCCAGAATCTCGACGATGGGTTTTACGATTTCCCGAACTCTCCAATGAGCCACATCGGATAAATAGGCCGCCACTCCGATCCCAATGGGGATGGCAATAACAAGTGCTCCAATTGTAACCATAAAGGTGCTGACAACCATAGACAGGATGCCGTATCCCTCTTTCACAGGAGATGTGGGGTTCCATCTGGTGCTGGTGAAAAACTCTCCCATATTGATTTCTTTGAATGCTGGGATGGCCGTAAACAGCAGTAGAAAAAATATGCCCACCAAGGCCAGAGTGGCGAAAACACTGTTTGTGAAAAAGAAGACTTTAATGGCTCTTTCTTTGAGATTGGAAAATCGCTTTTTTTTCATCTTGCCCCAAAAAGCTTACTTCATTTTATTCATGTTGGCATCGATGATCCCTTTCCCGATAGGAAAAAATCCCTCTGCTTTAACTATTTTCTGTCCTTCGGCGCTGAAGATGAAATTAAGAAATTCAGCCACAACACCATTAGGTTTGCCGGCACTTGTTTGGAACAACGGGCGGGCTATCGGATAATCGCCGGAGTCAACAGCGGCCCTGTTCAAAGGAGAGTATGCCTTGGAGTTTGCATTTTTGGCGACGTTGAGGATCTTAAGGTCATTCCGGGGCTTTTTTGTCCTGGAGTCGACGACGTATCCGACACCGACATACCCGATTCCAGCTCTGTCCTGAATAATTCCTTCGACGATTTGTGCATTGCCGTTCATCCTTTTCATGTCAGCAGAATAGTCCTGCTTACCAAGAATTTGGTCTTGGAAGAACACATATGTTCCGGAGTTGGACTGACGTCCATACAAGGAAATGGGCATGTCATTTCCACCCACTTCTTTCCAGTTCGTAATCTCGCCTCTGTAAATTGCCCCGATCTTATCCATGGACATATCATTAATAGAATTGCTCTTGTTTACGATGACACTCAATCCATCTATTGCAATGATGAACGTGCGATAGTCTATCCGCTTTTCCTTACACTGCTGTTTTTCCTTTTCTTTCATCGGCCTTGAGTGGTTAGCGATATCACAGGTTCCGTTGATTAACCCTGCGATTCCTGTGCCGGAGCCCCCTCCAAGAACAGCGATGGGACTTCTGGGATTCTTTGCCATGAATTCCTCAGCGAGCACCTGGACCAGATTGACCAGGGTATCAGATCCCTTGATCTGGACCATTTTTTGGGCTGTAAGCATACTTCCGGAGAGCAAGAGTCCGAAAATTAAAGTCAGAGTTAAGATTTTTTTCATTTTATTTCTCCTTTTTTTGGATCATTTAAATTTAAAGAATAGAGTGATGTTGGCGTAAACATCATCCTTGAACACATTTCCGGAATAGGTGATGTATTTCACATTGGGAATCACCCAGATGTTTTTGGCCGCTTCAATGCTGAAACCGGCTATGAACAGGGTAGGTTTGGAATTACTGGCAAATGGAATATAACCGATACCGGCTCCTTTGAATTTTTCTTTCCAATCGTTTGATGTGGCGGCATCCACGCGAGCGATCAGTTCAACTTTTTTGGAAGCTTTGATTACAACGAATGCTGAAAGGAGCCCGAGATTATAGGTTGAAGCATTCTCGAGCACCTGATTGGCGTAGAGGATCCCAATACGCCCCCAATTTCCTTTGTAAGCCGCAAAACCTTGATAGGTGTAGCGCTGATCTTCATTGGACCTATGTTCATAATCACCATAGACTTCCACAGTGAAGCCTTTGACCGGATTAAATGCAACAGCCCCGTAGAGCTTCTTTCCTGCGTTGGCCTCACCCTTGTTCGAAGAACCGTTACCATACATGATGCTGTAATTGACCACTTTTCCCTGATCCAGGGATCCTTTCAGGCCAATTCCAAAATCACGTGAGGATGCGAACTTAAAAAGATCGAGCGGAGTCTTTTCGAGATGCCTCAATCCCCATACATTTTCTACGGTATGTCCGAAGGTGGGTGTGGATATGATTCCTACATTCAAACTCTGCCCTCCAAGTTTAGCGCTGAGATAAGCATCCTTGACAAAAGCGTAGAGTTTGTCCGATCCGAAATCTTCGCTGGCCATCTCGAACCGCAGTCTCATTTTGATCGAATCACTGAGCTGGTTGTTGTAGGTGAAGTAGATTCGACGGAACCAGAAACCATGTTGGCTTTTTAGGTCAGGATTATTATTTTCGACGACTGAGTAATAGTCGCCGAACATATAACCTTGGAGCGATCCTTGAGCGCTGGTAATACTTGGGACAAGAGCCGTAATTAAAACCACAACAAAAATCCAACTATTTCGTTTCATCTGATAAACCTCCATATTTTTAGCTTTTTTTATCAATTTGAACCCTAAGAAGCTTCCCAGTTATTGGATTCGTGGACATTATGGATTTAGTGTGTTAACTGGAAATAAAGATTGTGTTAATTTTGTGTTAATTTTTTTAACACTCAAAGGATGGATGGTGAAAAGAATAAGAGATTGAGGAAGTGATCGATCAGTTTTTTTGTATGCGGACCGGGAGTTTGACTGTCACAGCCGTCCCCTGACCCAATGTGCTTTGCACCGAAATTTCCCCGCTGTGGAGCCTGACAATATGCTTGACAATAGAGAGACCAAGTCCAGTCCCTCCAAATTTCCTTGAACGGGACTTGTCTACAACGTAGAACCGTTCGAATATCCTGGAGAAATATTCCTCGGACATTCCGATTCCTGTATCCTGGATCTCGCAGCTAATATAGCCGCCCTGATCGGAAAAGCTTATTGTGATTGTTCCCTTTTCTGTATATTTGATGGCATTATCGATCAAGTTGATGAACAACTGTTCCAGCTTGAAGCTGTCCCCTTCAATTTTTGGCAGTTTTGAAGGGATGTTGACGGATAATTTCAATTTCTTTTCGGAAAGTGCCTGTTCAAACATGATCAGGAGTCTTTCAATCATGCCGGCAAAATCGATCTCTTCTAATTGGAGAGGTATTTCTTTTTCCTCGAGTTCAGCCATCATGAGAAGATCTCTAACTATGTAAATCAAACGGTCGACATTTCTATGGATGATGTCCAAATATCTTTTTTTATCCCCTTCTAAATCTTCTTCCATTGTTTCTAGGAATCCCTTGATCGAGGTCAGAGGTGTGCGGAGTTCATGGGAGGCGTTGAGGATAAAATCTTTCTTGATTTTTTCTACATTCTTTAGATCCGTAATGTCATAAAGCGTCAGGATCACTTCTTCTTTAGATTTCAAAGATGTGACACTGCAGTAGAAAGTCTTTCCCTCTAGATCCAATTCGATAGAGGCGTTCTTCCCAGAAGATCGATTCTGATCCACGAGTTTTTTTAATTTGGCATTACGAAGGACTTCCCAGTAGAACTTTCCCTGCACATCTGTGTTCTGTATGATGGATGCGAAACTCGTATTGGCGAAAAGAATGCGTCCGTCCTTATCGAGTGCGACTACGCCCTCCTCGATGGCTGACAATATTCCTTCCAGTTCATTTTTCTTGACATTGACCTCATCAAACAGAGCCTTGACCTTATCTGTCATAAAATTAAAACTTTCCGCAAGGTCTCTGAATTCATTTTTATAGCGCAAGGACACATGTGCATTAAAATCGCCGCTGGCGATCTTTTTGGATGCCGCCTGAAGTTCGGAGACGGGTTTAGAGAAAGATCTGTAAATGAAAAGGACCAAGAGAAAAGATAAGAGGAGGGCGAAAATAGTCAGTTGAGAGATTTTCCAACGCAGGTCCTTGATCAAACGGTTGATGTCTTCGAGATAAAGACTGACGCGAATGACTTCGCTGATCTTTCCGTTTCTATGCAGGGGCAGCCCGATATAGAGCATTTCCGTTTTGACTGTCCGGCTGAATCGGATCGACTGACCGATCTCTCCTGAGTAGGCCTTATAGATTTCGGGTCTGTCTTTATGATTTTCCATGTTGGTTGGATCTTCATCCGAATCGGCCAAGACATTTCCTTCCCTGTCGATGACGGTGATCCGTGTCTGGATACGGTCCCCGAATTCCTTGATAAAACAGTCGAGTTCCTCAATTTTTTCCTGTTCCAAGAATGAAACGATTTTGAATTTGAGAGACTCTCCCAGGTTGACCAGATTTTGAGCTTGGGAATTCAGATGCGTGGATCGAATGGATTGAAAACTTATCAGCAGGATGAAAAGAGCAAGGAGTAAGACAATAATTAAATGAATGAGGAAAACTTTTGTCAGGATGGAACGTTTCATTCTTCCAGCTTATACCCCACGCCTCTGATGTTTTTAATGAATTTTGCCGCCTCTCCCAATTTTTCTCGGAGGTGTTTAATGTGAACATCAATCGTCCTGTCGACGACAATTTTTTCATTTCCCCATAAATAGTCCAGGATTTTTTCCCGCGAGAATACCAAACCTTTTTTGGATGCCAGCAGTTTGAGGATCTTAAATTCTGTGGATGTCAAGTCGATTCTTTTCCCATCTTGAATGACTTCATGCCTCTCCGTGTCTATTATAAGCGCCCCATCACCAAGCTCTATCCTGTCCTTTGGAACATCCATTAAAGGACGCCTCAACACGGCTTTAACCCGGGCAACAAGCTCCTTAACCGAAAAAGGTTTTGTGACGTAGTCATCCGCTCCCAATTCCAAGCCCAGGATTCTGTCGATCTCATCCCCCTTGGCTGTGAGCATAATAATGGGAATAGCTCGGGTTTTTTCGTCTGATTTAAGGTGTTTACAGACATCAAAACCGTCGGCATCTGGAAGCATAAGATCAAGGATAACCAAGTCGGGCTTTTTAGTTTCGACCATTTCAAGGAATGAGTCAGCGTTTTCAAAACATTTGACTTTAAAATTCACTCTTTCGAGGTTGAGGGAAACCAGTTCCAAAATATCAGGCTCGTCCTCAACCACATAGATCCACTTGTTCATCAATTCCTCAAAAGGATAAACTTCTTA
>JAUWVG010000181.1 GCA_030617525.1 Candidatus Aminicenantota bacterium
GAGCACATTTCCTTCCCGTTCCACCTTTATTTCCCAAAGATCCTGGAACACCGTATCCAGATGAGCAGGAACAACTATATTTTTTCCTTTTTCCGTGCCGAGCCATATTCCGACAACATTACCTGCCTCATCTATATAGACTTTATCCAGCCCTGCAGCTTCAAATTCCTTTTTCATTAAAACGGCTCTCTTCTCTTCAAATCCTGAGGGAGACGGAATTTCTGTGAGAAAAATCCACTCCTCAATAATTTTCTCCCTGTTGGCTTCGATAAAGGCAAACACACTTTTTGTCAGCGGACGCTTGATAACATCAGGCGTGAACAGGGATTCTTCTCCAAAACTTAGAGAAGACAGCAACATCAGACAGACAATTCCTAAGGACAAATATTTTCTATTTTTCATTTTTTTTCTCCTTATCTGATGATTCACGAGTCAAGAATGCCACAGATGTGAGGCGTCGACGTATGAAGTTTATCACGAACGATCGCAGAGAGTGTGGTGACCTCATAATGCTTCCGTATGACATGAGATTGCCACGTCGCTTTGCTTCTCGCAACAAATCCGTCGGAACAAAGCAGATGCGGTGAGATTGGCTCGCCTCCTTGAGGTAAAAAATGTCGATTATAGATAGAAAGGACATGGAGAAAGGAATATTTAGAGTAATTCGCCAGAAAACCAAAGCAAAACTATGATATTACTTAAGTTGTATAAACATCGACATTTTTTATGAATAGTTCAGGCTATTTTGAATTAAAAATTTAAGATCAGAGATGCATCAAGATAGATTTGGCTTCGGGTTTCTCCCAGGTAGTTTGAGTCTCTTACCCACTGATTTGCACTGATTCCCAGTCCAATTTCTTTGAAGAGTTTGAAAACAAAACGCACTGTGTGGGTATGATATTTGTCAATTCTTTCGATATTTTCAAAGCTCCCGTCAGGGTAAAAAAGAGGGATCAACTCCGGATACTTGGATCTTCCTAAAGAATAATCATAATCAATCCTTAAAAACCGGGTGAGATAGATAGATCCTCCGAATAAATACCGGTTGTTTACAAAAAACACATTATTATCCCATAGAGAAAAGGGGAAATCCCTATTAAAAGAGATACGCGCACCTAAACGGCCGCTTCTGAAATTTAGTCCTGTGTTTCCTATCAATCCAGTTTTTCCCTCCAGTCCTTCAGCTTTTGGCATAATTTGTTTATATCCCACTGCAAGTGTCCCTGTGATACCTCCAATAAGAGGAAAACGAAACCCCGTTAGTGCCTGGAGGCTGTAGGACCGCCTATCAAAATCTTCCGTATGTTCAAAATCATGATCCGTATAATTGGCCGTAATAAAGAAGAAACTGTTGGAGAACACAGGGTAATTAAATTCAAACATGACATTTTCATCCTTTCTGTTGAGGATGCGCGAGAGGGACACTTCCTGTCCGGGAAAGGTGATATCATCATATAATAATTTGTTCTGCGAATAGGATATCCCAACGGATGTTTGTCGAGGTGTTTGATAGAATAATGTTCCTCTGAAACTTTCACGATATTGGTTTGCCCAAATATTAAACTCACTTGTCGGACGTCCGCGATCTCTTGTGTTTGAATATGTCCCAACAAGGACGAATCTGTTGAAGAGAAGCAGTTTCAACTCTGGACTAAAGAAATTGTTGAGCCGCCTCTGATCTTTGAATTTGTAGAAGTGGACATAGGAAAGACGATCAGTCAATCTGAGAATCAACCTGTCTTTGAGAATAAGGTAAACATTGAGTTCAGGAGAAATGGTTGAAGTAAAATCCGACGCCGGTTTTTCGTCTTCCGTCTGATAAAAGATATTCCACTCATACCGTAGAAAGCGGAAATCAATGCGCGGTATGATTCTGAATGGTCCGATCCGCAAACGGGTTCTCTCAACGATGCTATTGAGTTCGGATTGAAAGGATGTATAAGTCTGTGCTTTTGCGTATTCGGGAATGCCCAATATTAAACAGACAAGAAAAAAAGTGTAAAATCGAAATATAGACTTCTTAATCATTACAATAAAAGTTCAACCAATCTGTCTACCCTGTCTTTTCAGTCTAGAAATATTCTATCCGTTTTTAAATATTTTCGAAAGGCTTAATTTAATTCCTGCTGCGGTTGTATCACAGGGAAATTGGATGTAAACTAACCACACTAGGTGAAACAAAATATGACACAATTAAGCGAAGCCAGAAAAGGCAATGTAACCGAGGCCATGCAGTTAGTGGCAAAGGAAGAGAGTCTTTCCATTGAAACTCTTCTTCAGCTTATCTCAGAAGGCAAAGTTGTGATTCCCCTCAATCCCAATCACTCCCCTATTCATGCTGTCGGAATCGGACATAAGCTCAGAACAAAAGTGAATGTCAATCTTGGAAGTTCGGCGGATTTTCCGGAATTGGACAATGAACTCGCAAAAGTCGAAATCTCTCTGAAATACAAGACCGACACACTTATGGATCTGAGTACTGGCGGTGATATAAAAAAAATTCGTCAAACAATCCTTAAAGCGGCCAGGATTCCCCTGGGAACGGTTCCGATCTATGAAGCGGCCATTAAAACCACACGGGCAAATAAGTCGATTATTGCAATGGATGAGGAAGACATTTTTGCAGTGATTGAAGAGCAGGCCAAACAGGGTGTGGATTTTATGACCGTCCACGCAGGCCTGACCCTCAAAGCCTTGGAGCGTTTAAAAAAACACAAGCGCGTCGCCGATGTCGTCTCGAGAGGAGGAGCATTTCATGTCGCCTGGATGCTGCACAACCAAAAAGAAAATCCTCTCTATGCCAATTTTGATAGACTCCTTGAAATAGCTTATAAATACGATGTCACCATAAGCCTTGGCGACGGACTTCGTCCTGGCTCTATACTGGATGCGACCGATCGCGCACAAATCGAAGAACTCCTCACATTAGGTGAACTTGTTTCAGAAGCTTGGAGTCGTAATGTTCAAGTTATGGTCGAGGGACCCGGACACGTACCTCTCGACCAGATCGAAATGAATATGAAAATCCAAAAACGAGTCTGTCAAGGTGCACCTTTTTACGTATTGGGCCCACTTGTTACAGACATCGCTCCGGGATATGATCACATCGTCTCCGCCATTGGAGGAACTGTTGCGGCTGCGGCAGGAGCTGACTTTCTTTGTTATGTCACTCCCAGTGAACACTTGGGACTCCCCTCCGTGGATGATGTCAGAGAGGGTCTTATCGCATCAAGGATCGCGGCGCATGCTGCCGATATTGTAAAAGGAGTCAAAGGGGCTATCGATATAGATTTGAAACTCTCTGAAGCACGGAGAAGGCTCGATTGGGGAGAACAGAAAAAACTTGTTTTAGATCCAGAAAAATTCGAAAAAATAAGAAATAAAAGAAAATCAAAATCTGAGGCCTGCTCTATGTGTGGAGACTTCTGCGCCTTAAAAGTTGTCGACGATTTCCTTGACCATTCTGGAGACGCCGATGAACACACCCGCTGAAAGACTTCTATTCGGTACAGCGGGAGTGCCGCATTCTTCCCCAGGGACATCGTCACTCGCAGGGATCAAACACATCGCCCATCTCGGATTGGACTGCATGGAAGTAGAGTTTGTGAAGGGTGTAAAGATGGGCGGAGACACGGCCAAAAAAATTGCAGAATCCGCTCAAAAACTCGGCATCAAGTTAAGTGTTCATGCCCCTTACTACGTCAATCTGAATTCTCCGGAAAAGGGAAAGTGGCTCGCAAGTCAAGAACGAATTTTAAATTCAGCAAGACTGGCCGCTCTATGTGGGGCACAAAATGTCGTCTTTCACTGCGGTTACTATGGGAATGGGGGCCCTGAAGACGCATTTAAGAATATAAAAAATGGACTCAAAGAAATCGTCTCTATTCTAAAATCAGAAAGAACACCCGTGAGCCTTAGAGCTGAAACAATGGGGAAAAAAGCTCAATTTGGGTCGCTTGAAGAAATTCTTTTTCTATGCCAGGAGGTCGACGGCCTTCTTCCCTGCATTGATTTTTCACATATTCATGCACGAGAAGGAAAAGTCAACAGCTATTTGGAATTTTACAGAATCCTCACAAAGATCTCTAAAAAGCTCGGCAAAGAAGCTCTGTCCAACATGCACATCCACATTTCCGGAGTGGACTACAGTGCTAGAGGCGAGATCAAACATCTCAATTTAAACGAATCTGATTTCAAATACGACGAATGGATACAGGCTCTCAAAGATTTTGATGTTAAAGGTACGGTGATCTGCGAAAGCCCCATTCAGGAACAGGACGCCGTCATGTTAAAAGATTTATTTTACTGCTGACATCCCTGGATTATTCATGAGTCGAGGTTGCTGCAGATGCGAGGCACCGGCCAATGAAGCTGTGGTTATCCACCGCAAATTGGTCGTAACGAAGCAGATGTGGTAAGATCGGCTCGCCCTCTTTGGGTAAAAAATGCAGACATTTGATACAAACTTTTCAACAAACATTGTGAAAATCGAGATACTGCTAAGAATCATGCTACTAAGTTGATATCATTGAAGATTAATGATAGTGTCAGCAGTTTTTATGAATAATTCAGGGATACTATAGGAGGGGAGAGATGAAGAACTACAAATTACTGATAAACGGTTTGTGGGAAGATGGACAAATCATAAAGGAATTCAAATCTCCATATGATCAAAAAATCTTTGCGGCCATTCATTTTGCCGATAAACAGCAGGTTAAAAGCGCCATCCATTCAGCACACCTGGCCTTCGAAAAAACAAAGTCTCTTTCCAGTTTCGAGAGGTTCGAAATCTTGAGTTTTATCGCATCGGAGATAAAACGAAGAAAAGAAGAGCTGGCCGAATCTATAACCCTGTCAGCGGGAAAAACAATAACATCTTCACGAATGGAAACCGATAGAGCGGCCAATACTTTTCAGGTTGCAGCCGAGGAAGCCAAAAGATTGGAAGGAGAGATCATCCCTCTTGATTGGAGCCCTCAGACAAAAAAAAGATGGGGATTCATCCGAAGGTTTCCTATCGGTGTTGTCGCCGGAATCACTCCCTTCAACTTCCCGTTAAATCTTGTCGCCCATAAGGTTGCGCCTGCTATTGCTTCCGGGAATCCGGTGATAATAAGACCGGCATCCCAGGTGTCCATCACATCACTTCTGCTCGGTGAGATTATCAATGAAAGTGGCCTCCCAAAAGGGGGAATCAACATCGTCCCTTGTGGATACGAAGAGGCAAGTCCCCTCCTTGAAGACGGGAGAGTCAAAAAAATCACTTTTACAGGAAGTCCGGAAATCGGTTGGGAACTGAAAAAAAAGGCTTTTAAGAAAAAAGTAACTTTAGAGCTGGGTGGAAATGCGGCAGTTATCATTGAGCCCGATACCGATCTAGGCTTTGCGCTGACCAGGACTCTTCTGGGAGCTTTTTCTTATTCAGGCCAAATATGCATCTCTATCCAGCGTATATTCCTCCATGAAAATATATATGATCGTTTCATGGCTGATTTTGTGGCCGCCACAAAAAAACTAATAATTGGGAATCCTTTGGATGAAAACACGGAAATCGGCCCCATGATCAACATAGGTGCCGCACGACAAATTGAAGAGTGGGTTGACGAGGCCGTTCAAAACGGCGGGAATCTTGTGACCGGCGGCCAAAGAAACGGAACACTCTTTGAACCGACAATCCTGGAGAATGTTAAGCCGGAGCTTCGAGTATCCTGTCAGGAAGCCTTCGCGCCGGTAGTTGTTGTCTCCTCTTACAAAGATTTTGAAGAAGCCCTAAAAGGGGTGAATCATTCGATATACGGACTTCAGGCAGGGGTTTTTACT
>JAUWVG010000363.1 GCA_030617525.1 Candidatus Aminicenantota bacterium
ATCCAAGGGAAAAAATATGAGGAGATCGCTGAAATTTTAGACATTCCCCTGGGAACAATCAAGTCACGTGTCAAACGAGGCAGACTTCAGCTGGCGAAATTCCTCAAAGAAAATAAAGAGAAAGGAGAAGAAAATGGATTGTAAACACATCGAAGACCTGTTTTCTCTTTATCTGGAAGATGAACTCAGCCTCAAGGAGAGAGAATCTGTCGATCTGCATCTGGATTCCTGCCAGGGATGCCGTAAACTTTTAGCCCTCATAAGAGAAACAAGTGAGGCCTTAAGTCTCTTTCCAGAAATGGAAGTCAGCGCAAAACTTAAAAGCCGACTGTACGAAATCCCGGCCCAAAAGAAAAGATTCTCCTTCAAACTCGATATTCTGCTTCGCCCGGCTCTTCAACCTGTCTTTGCAGGAGTCTCTATCTTTCTCATACTGATCTCGTTCTATGTTTTTCACCCGGATAGAATCACCATCAACAAAACCATAAATCGAGAAATTCACAAGGGATACAGCAAAGTCGGACAGCTGTACACTCAGGCAGAATCCTTCGCCGTCTCTCTATTCGATCAAACGGATACTCTCCTCGATTCTTTAAAAAACAGTAAAATTTTCAAAGGAAAAGAGGACAAACTCATATAAATATGGAGGAAGAAATGGAAGAAAAAGTTATTCTCAAAAGACCCCCGAAATCAGGATTTCTGGCAGGTCTCCTGTCATGCATATTTCCCGGACTCGGCTCACTTTACAACCGGCAGGTCACAAAAGGCCTGATGTTTATGATTATCTTTGCCGGCCTGGTTACACTGCAGACATCCGGAGAAGGGCAGCCTTTCGCGGGCCTGCTTCTGGCCGGATTCTGGTTTTACCAGCTCATCGATGCTGTCATGACAGCCAAAACAATTAACCGCAAAACTCTCGACGGTGATTACGTCGAAGAGACCGTCGATGAATTCCCTGAAATAGTAAAATCCGGATCTATTTTCTGGGGAATCATTCTTATGGCCATCGGAGGAATACTGCTTCTGGCAAACTTCGATATCATCAGCTACGGGACCCTTTTCGATTTTTGGCCCCTTATTGTCATTGTCATCGGTATCAAGCTCATCATGGATTACATGGCAAAAAACAAAGAGGACTAAACTAGGAGGATAAAATGGCAAAATCCAAGCGCAAAGATCCGCTCGTATGGGGGATCATACTCATTGTTGTCGGTGCACTCTTTCTGCTGCACAACACCATCGATATCTGGTGGACGGTCGCTCGTCTGTGGCCCGTCTTGCTCATCGCCTGGGGAGCTTTAAAACTCTATAACGGTCTTAAAGAACGCGATCAGGAAACACAGTTCCCCGATAAAACACAAGACTAAAAATGAAAGCCAAAGAAATTTTTCTGCTGATTTTCATCATCCTCGTTGGGGTGTTTATTACCCAGGTTCACACCGGTAATTTCGACCTCGATTGGGGATGGGGAGACAGCATTCTATTTGGATATGAGGAATTTATTTTCGAAGAGACCAAAGAAATCGAATCCCCTCTCCCTGGAGAACTTCGCATCAGAAATTCCCATGGCTCCATTGAAATTATCGGATCGGATGAAGAAAACATCTTCATCTCGTTTGAGAAAAGGATATGGAGAAAAGATGAAGTAGAGGCTCGAGAGATTGCAGATCAGCTAAAAATAAATATCGACAACAACGGACCAACTCTGAATATTTCTACAAATCGCCAGGAATTCCGGAGAAAAAAAATTGAAACAAATTTTATAATCGCTGTTCCTGAAGGGATGAATGTAACTGTTATCAATTCCTATGGTTTAGTCAGTGCTGAAAGAGTCGGAAATACCGATATCACCAACCATTATGGGGAAGTATATGCATCAGATATCAGTGGAACACTTGACGTGTCTAACAGTCATGATGATATCGAGATAAAGCATGTCGAATCCGACTGCAAAATTGAAGCCTCCTATTCGAGTGTGACAATCAGCCATATCCAGGGGACGATAGACATCCAAAACAGACATGGAAAACTCGTTATGGAAGATATCACTAATGATGTCGTAATCCGCATGCCGTACAGCAAAATCTTCGGTTGGGACATCCGTGGGGCTTTGGACATAAAAAACTCCTATGAAAAGATAGAACTGACCAACGTAGGGCCCGTTAAAATCGTCGCCAACCAATCCCTCATTGACATAGACGGCGCAAACGGAAATATCAACATCACTAATCGATATGACAAAGTACGGCTCAAAAACATAACAGGAAATGTCTTTGTCGATGGAAAAAACCTTGGTATTTCCGGCAAAAACGTCCACGGCAATGAAATCACACTCAGCTCGACATACGAAGACATCGAATTCGACAACTTCTCAGGGAAAACATCGATATCTCTCTCCCATGGAGATCTTCATCTCTCCCCTTCCCCTCTCACTTTTCCTCTTGAAGTCAAAGGCAGTCATGTAGACATTAAATTCTTCTGGCCGGCAAATGAAAAATATCCCCTTGAAGCCCAAGCGGAACAGGGAGATATCCAGTGGAAGCTGGATGCGGAAATTGATTATCAAAAGGATAATGGCCTATCCATCGTTAAAGCGTTTTTAGAAGAAACGGACAAACCGTCTGTATTCCTGTCCACAACTTACGGCACAATCTGGATAGAGGAATCCTTTATCCTTTAGACAATATGATCAACTCTAAAAGAGTTGGCAGGATTCTAGGGGTCAAGGGGTCAGGGATTCGAGGGATCAAATGACATGCTTAATAATTATAAAGAATTGAAAGTTTGGAAGAGAATTGTTAAAGCACTTATTAAATCGTTAGAAAAAAACACTAGAACCCTTGAATCCTTTGCATCTTAAATCATTAGAAAAAAAGCACTTGAATCCTTGAACCCTAGAATCCTCGAATCCTTCATATAAACTGTATCAACTAATCGGGAGAATAACCAAAAAAATAAAACCCGGTGAGTTGATAAATATTAGTTGTGAATCTTTTCAGAGATGATTCCGTGGATTTTGATGTTAAAGAATGCAATGGAGTTGGAGATATCCTTTTTGTACTTAGTGACATAACGGACAAAGTGATTTTCTTCATTTAAACGGAGGTTGTTCTCAAATTCAGCCACTTCATCGTTGAGCTCAATCAGATAATGATTTATCGTCCTGTATTGGGCATTAATATTGATGAGGTCATCACCACTGACTTTTTGAAAATCCAAATAGGGAGGCAGTGGCTGAAGGATAAGAAGGCTCTCGCTCTGCAGCTCATTAAGGTATTCCTTGATCTCCTGAAAGAATGATTTAAATATCAACGGTTTCTTCAGCTTTTCTTCGGCCTTATCAAGAAGGGCATTATATTGTTCTTTTAAGGACGAAATGAGGTTTTTCACACCAAAATGTTTTCTCTTGAACTGAAAGAGATCGATAAAATCTCGGCCGATATAGATCTTGTCCTTGTAATGAGTCAGAAGTTCTCTCGGAGAGTGAGTGTAGAATTTGATTTCATACCGCCTTCCCCCCGAGTCTTTTTCGCGAAACCTGGCCAGCAGAAGAAAATTATTCTGTTCGATAAAATAGCTGTTCACATCGAGAAGAACAGAGTGGACCGTCAGGTTCTGGATGATGTATTCCTTTAAATAATTGAGAGTATTCTCCTCTTTGCGGATAAAATCATCGATCATCTCATTAGGGGCTGGATTGATGACGCTGTAGGAGGGAGAAAGCAGATAGAGAACCGGACCGGATCCCAGCTCTAGATAGAGGTGTTTTCGGACTTTTTGATGAAGATC
>JAUWVG010000440.1 GCA_030617525.1 Candidatus Aminicenantota bacterium
TCCCAGTCAGCCCGAGGGTTTTCGACCGGACGGATGACGATCGAGTCCTTTTTTGCCTCTAAAAGCACTTCATCTTTCATATTGTACTGCTCGATCAATGATTTGGAGAGGCGGATCCCTTTGGAATTTCCAATCCGAATAATCTTCACTTTTATTGAATTCATAGTAAGCTAAAGTAATTATAATGTAATTACATTTCATTTTCAAGGATTTTCTTCTTAATACGGATTTTTCGGATACTATAATAGACGTATCTTACGCCAAAAATTCTCAGGTTCAATTTTTTCCTTTATATTTTTAAATAATGGAGCGGCGATCTGGATAAAATGCGATCGGACGTTTAAGTCTTGACATGTGGATATATAATCGATAACATAGCTATATATATAAACATATTTATGAGGATTAAAATGCGTACAATTCAAATGACATTGGATGAAGAGCTTGTAGAATTAGTTGACAAAATTGTTAAAGAACTCAAAACCACCCGTTCTTCCTTCACACGAAAGGCCTTAAGAGAGGCGATAGAACGCCTGAATGTCAAGCGGCTTGAAGAAAAACATCGGATGGGGTACAAAATCTACCCAGTGAGCAAATATGAGTTCAGCGTTTGGGAAGAAGAACAGAAATGGGGGGATAAATGAAAAGAGGAGAAATCAGGTGGTACAGGTTCAAGGCACCAGATAAAAAAAGACCTGTTTTGATCCTAACACGGGATTCAATATTGGAATACTTGGGCGAAGTCACTATAGCGCCAATCACCTCAACAATAAGAGATATCCCCAGCGAAGTTTTTTTGACTAAATCTGACGGGATGCCCTCAGATTGTGTCATTAACTTTGATCATATTCAAACGGTTTCCAAAAAAAAAATTGGTTCTCTTTTAACAACCCTGTCACCTGAACGATTAAAAGAGGTCCGGGAAGCTATTCAATTCTCCCTTCATTTATGAGAGGAGAAAATGAGGCGTTAGAGGGAAATTGAATAGAAGAGGAGTATAATGAGTATCAATTGAGAAGAATTGAGGACAAAATCATGAATACAAACCAACCGATTATCACAATAAAAAACTAAAAAAAAAGCTATGATGGAAAAACCGATGTGCTCTGCGGCATCGATGTCGATATCTATCCCGGACAGATCATAGGCTACATCGGACCAAATGGTGCCGGCAAGACCACCACTGTCAAAATCCTGATCGGCATGCTTCCTGATTTCGAAGGGGATGAAGCAAAAAGTCCTTGTCACCGCAGGTATGATTCATGATCCTGATATCCTCTTTTTAGATGAACCTTTGGCCGGCCTCGACGCCAACACAGCAATGGTGATCAAAGAGATCCTTGCTCAACTGGCAGCAAAGGGCAAAACGATCTTCTACTGCTCCCATGTCATGGATGTGGTCGAACGTATATGCCACCGGATCATTATCATCGACAACGGAACGATTATTGCCAACGGTTCATTTGATGAACTTCAGGAGATGAACAAAGGGACATCTCTCGAAGGGATTTTCTCCCAACTGACAGGCAGCTCGGGACATGCTGAAAAAGCAAAAGAATTCATTGCAGCCTTTCACGGAGAGACAAAAAAATGACCGACTTTATCCTCAAAACTCTTGATCTCTTCAAAGGATTTTTCCGCTTCCTTGGAGTGGACTATGAAAAATTCATCATCTTTCTCTATGTCGGCTGTATCCTGCTCCCCATCGTTTTATTTCAGCAAAAATTTTCCGATCAGCACGAAGCCTCATGGATCTATTATGCATTCCCCTTCGCCTCACCAGGAAATATCCAGAAGGGCAGCCTTAAAGCCATGGTTGTTAAATATGGTTTTTCCTTTTTTATTCCGATTGCGCTTTTTGTTTTTTTGGTCTGGGAGCCCAGGGTTCTGGATGATATCATTCTCGCTTTTTTGAATATGATCATCGCCAGCTTGGCAATCGGTTTTATGGTCAGGAAAGATTTTCCATTCTCAAAAAAGGCCAGTTCTGCGGCTCAAAGCCAGAAAGGAGTGACCGGTGTGCTTCTCTTCACATTCCCCGCACTTTTAGGCGGAATTCACTATGGACTGACGCTGCTGCCCTATGCCATCCCGACAGCTATAGTCCTGGCTGTGGGAATCGCCTACTTTGGGATGAAATTGTACGGACAAACCACCTGGAAAATGATTTCATAAGACCCTAACTGCCTGTAAAGTGTATGTTTACATGTGTTTACTCAGAGTAAAGGAGCTTTAAAATCCCTCTAAAACCTTTTCTTTCCTATTCGTAGCGGTGGGAATCGACGGGATTGGTCAAGGGGGGCTATTTTTTTTACTTTCCTTGACTGCATGGAGTATGTCCTCCATTAGAGAGACAAAGCCCCAATCTCCATAATGTGACATTCCAAGGCGAACAATGACAAGCTTGTAAGAAGGGATTATGACGACAGTCTGACCTTGGATACCCTGAGCAAAGAACATATCTGGTGGCAGTTGAGGAAAAGGTCTATCCTCAGGATTGTCCGGATTCCCTCTGTTCAACCAGAAGTGGGCTCCATATAGGCCTTGAGGGGCTGTGGATGTGGGGGTAGAACTGAATGCAACCCATCCCTCAGGGAGGATACGTTCCCCCTCCCAAACTCCGTCATTTAAATACAGAAGGCCGAAACGCGCCCAATCCCTCGCGGTAGCGTACATATAGGAAGAACCGACATATGTTCCAGAAGCATCCATCTCCATGATGGCACTTCGCATCCCGATGCGATTGAATAGCACTCGTCTTGGAAAGGAAGCATATTCTGCCTGGTTCCCGATTGTTTGACGGATGACACGCGAGATGATGTTTGTGGTGCCGCTGGAATAAGACCATGTTTGGTCAGGTTCCGTTTCTAATGGCATGTTGGCCGCAAAAGCTCCTGTGTCTGGCGTGAGGAACAGCATCGTGCTGACATCAGAGAGAGGATTTTCTGCATATGCCTCTAAGAATTTCAATCCACTGCTCATTCGCAACAATTGGTCTAGGGTAATGTCTCCTCGAGGATCTCCAGGTTCTCGCCATTCGGGGACGGGTGCTGGATCATGGATGGATAATTTCCCCTGGCCCACAAGAATCC